>CAZARJ010000194.1:0-4062 GCA_964487515.1 uncultured Conexibacteraceae bacterium
GCGAGGCGGACCTCGACCCCGCCGACGTGCGCAGCAACACGTTCCGGATCGAGTGGCCGCCCCGCTCCGGCAAGGAGCGCGAGTTCCCCGAGATCGACCGGGCCGAGTGGTTCGCGCCCGACGTCGCCCGCGAGAAGCTGATCGCAGCCCAGGCCGAGCTCGTCGACCGCCTGCTCGAGCATCTGAGCGGCGGCTGACACATGACGCGGGGGTGCGGCCCGCGTCGCGCCCAAGGCGAAGACGGAGAGGGAGGGATTCGAACCCTCGAGAGAGCTTGCGCCCCCTACTCGCTTAGCAGGCGAGTGCCTTCAGCCGCTCGGCCACCTCTCCGGGGGATGCCGGATCCGATCATCCAGGGTGAGCACCTTACCGTCCCGATACGCGTGGGGCACGGGGCGGCGCGGCGCATCGGCAGCGGATCGCCCGTCGCGAAGTCGCCCGGCCGGAGCTGGAAAGATCGGGGGTCGTGTCCATGCGCGCGATCGATCTCGAGCACCTCGGCACCCCGAAGACCATCGCGGCCTGGGAGGTCGACGACGTGATCATCGATCCCGGGCCCGAGGCGAGCATCGCGAAGCTGCTCGCCGCCCGGCCGGAGCGCCCGCGCGCCGTGCTGCTGACCCACATCCACTTCGACCACGCCGGCGGCACCGGCGCCCTGGTTCGCCGCTGGCCCGATCTGCCGGTGTTCGTTCATGAGCGCGGCGCCCGCCACATGGCCGACCCCGAGCGCCTGGTCGCGAGCGCGACGAGGCTCTACGGCGAGGAGGGGATGAAGCGCCTCTGGGGCGAGGTCGTCCCGGTCCCGGCCGAGAACATGACCGCGCTCGAGGGCGGCGAGACGATCCTCGACGGCGCGTTCAGGGTCGCCTACACCCCCGGGCACGCATCGCATCACGTCTCCTTCCTCCATCAGGAGAGCGGCCGGGCGTTCGTCGGCGACGTCGGTGGGGTCTCGATTCCCCCCGGCCGGCTGGTGATCGCCCCCACCCCGCCGCCGGACATCGACATCGAGGCCTGGGAGCGGTCCCTGCAGGCGATCGAAGCGTGGAGCCCGGACTCGCTCGGCATCACCCATTTCGGGGCGGTCGACGATCCCGCCGAGCAGCTCGCCGCCGTCCGCGAGGCCCTGCGGCAGCAGATCGAGCTGGCCGCGACTCACGACCTCGAGGGCTTCGTGGAGGCGATCCGCCGCCACGTCGCCGCCAACTCCGGCGAGGAGGCCGCGGCGTCATACGAGCAGGCGGCCCCGTTCGACCACCTCTGGCTCGGCCTCGATCGCTGGCGCGGCAAGCAAGCGGAAGCCGCCGGATCCTGACCGGCTCAGGCGCGCCGATTCGCGGGGCCGGGGCGACGGCGCATCAACTAGGCTCGCGGCGGTGAGCGACTCCGCGCTCCACGACCGCTACGAGGCGATCTTCGAGGGCATCGAGGCGCCGTTCGCCTTCGTCGATCTCGACGCGCTGGCGGCGAACGCCGCGGCGATGCTCGCCCGGGCCACCGGCAAGCCGATCCGGGTGGCGAGCAAGTCGGTGCGCTGCCGGGCCGTGCTGGAGCGCATCGACGCGCTCGACGAGCGCTTCCGGGGGCTGCTCTGCTTCACCGTCCCCGAGGCGCTGATGCTGGCCCGCTCCGGCCGCCGGGACCTGCTCGTCGCCTATCCGTCCGTCGACCGGCGCGCGATCTCCGCGCTCGCCGAGCTCGCCGCCTCCGACCCCGAGGCCGCGCCGACGCTGATGGTCGACGACGTCGCCCAGCTCGACCTGATCGAAGGTGCCGTCGGGCGGGGCGCGACGCCGATCGGGGTCGCGATCGACGTCGACGCGGGCTTTCAGGCCCTGCGCGGCCTCTTCCAGGCGGGCCCGAAGCGCTCCCCGATCCGCACCCCCGCGGCGGCGCGCGCCTTTGCCGCCGAGATCGTCTCCCGCCCGGGCCTGCGGCTCGACGGGCTGATGGCCTACGAGGGCCAGACCGCCGGGGTCGGCGACCGCGGCCGCGGAAACCCGCTCCGCAACGCCGCGATCCGGCGCATGCAGCGGACCTCGGCGGCGGAGCTGCGCGAGCGCCGCGCGGCGATCGTGGCCGCGGTCGGGGAGGTGGCGCCGCTGCGCTTCGTCAACGGCGGCGGCACGGGCAGCCTCGAGCTGACCGGCGCCGAGGACGCCGTCACCGAGCTGGCCGCGGGCTCCGGCTTCTACGCGCCCGCCCTCTTCGACGACTACAGCCGCTTCTCGCTCACCCCCGCGGCCGGCTTCGCCCTGCCCGTCGTGCGGCGCCCCGCGCCCGGCTGCGTGACGGCGCTCGGCGGCGGCTACGTCGCCTCCGGTCCGGCCGGCCCGGACCGCCTCCCCCGGCCCTGGCTGCCGGCGGGCCTGCGCCTGGACCGCAACGAGGGCGCCGGCGAGGTGCAGACGCCGCTGATCGGCGAGGCCGCCCTGCGGATCAGGGTCGGCGACCGCGTCTACCTGCGCCACGCCAAGGCGGGCGAGCTCTGCGAGCGCTTCGACCGCCTCTACCTGGTGCGGGGCGAGGAGATCGTCGCCGAGGAGCCGACCTACCGCGGCGAGGGGCACGCCTTCCTGTAGGGAGGTCGCTCAGCCCTGCTCGCCGGCCGGCCCGAGGACGCGATCGGTGTAGACGTTGGCGAACGCGCCCTCGGGATCGAGGCGGTCGCGCACGGCGAGGAAGTCGCCGAAGCGCGGGTAGAGCTCGCGCAGCCGCGGCGCGGCGAGCGTGTGGCGCTTGCCCCAGTGCGGCCTCCCGCCCAGCTCCGCCATCAGCGCCTCCACGGCCGCGAAGTAGGTGCGCCAGTCGCTCGCCGGGTGCTGATGGACGGCGACGTAGCAGGACTCGCGCTCGTGGGCGGGGCTGAGCAGCGCGTCGTCGGCGGCCACGAAACGGACCTCGATCGGGAAGGCGACGGCGAGCTCCGGGCGGGAGGCGATCGCGAGCACCCGCGCGACCGCCTCCTGCGCCCGCTCCCGGGGCACCGCGTACTCCATCTCCGTGAACGGGATCCGGCGCTCGGACGGATAGACGCGGTGGCTCGCGTCGCGACGCCGGCCCGTGCCCGCGCCCTTCGCGGCGACCCGCGCGAGGGCCGGGATCGCCGCCGGGGCGCGGCGGGCGATCGCCGCGAACGCCCCGGCGACCCAGTTCTGGACCACGACCTCCTGGGCGTAGGCGGCGAGGCGATGCGGCGGCAGGGCCGGCTCGTCGGTGCGGACGCTCTCCCGGCACAGCGCCGTCTCGGTGTGGGGGAAGACGTAGAGCTCGAAGTGGTCGAAGCTCTCGACCAGCTCGTCGAGGCCGTCCAGCGCCTCCTCCAGGGGACGCGCGCGGTCGGTGCGGTCGATGCGGAAGGCGGGCACGGTGCGCAGCGTCACCGAGTAGATCGCCCCGAGCGCGCCGAGCCCGATGCGCGCCGCCCGGAAGGCGCCGGGATCGTCTCTGCCGTCGAGCGTCAGCAGCGAGCCGTCGGCGAGCACGAGCTCGATCTCCTCGAGCTGGGCGGAGAGGTTCTGAAAGCGGATGCCGGTCCCGTGCGTGCCGGTCGAGATCGAGCCGGCGAGCGTCTGGTGGTCGATGTCTCCGAGGCTCTCGAAGGCGAGGCCGAGCCGGTCGAGCTTGCGGTTCAGCTCGCCGAGCACGATCCCCGCCTCGACCTTGACCAGGCCCGTCGCCCGATCGGCGTCCAGCAGCCGGTCGAGGCTCTCGATCCGCAGCATCGTGCCGTCGGTGAGCGCCGCCGGCGTGAACGAGTGCCCGGAGCCGGCGACCTTTACCTGCCGCCCCGCGGCCCGGGCGCGGCCGACCGCGTCGATCAGGCCCTCGCGGGTCCGGGGCCGCACGATCTCGCGCGGGGTGCATCGCTGCTCGCGCGACCAGTTCCGCCACCCCGTGCGTTGCGCCTCGGCCATCGAGCGCAGCGTAGCGGCGCGGGCCCCTTTAACCTCGCCGCACTCCCACCTGGAGGGGTGGCAGAGCGGTCGAATGCGGCGGTCTTGAAAACCGCTGGGCCGGGTTGACCGGTCCCGTGGGTTCGAATCCCACCCCCTCCGT
>CAZARJ010000195.1:0-4061 GCA_964487515.1 uncultured Conexibacteraceae bacterium
GCGGCGGCAGCGCCCGGCCCCCGTGGACCGCCGCGACCGCGCCCACCACCCGGAGGCCGTGGCCGTGGCCCGGGTCCGCTGGAGCCGCCCCGCTGCGTCCCGGGAGGGGCCGGGTCCCGTCCCGGGCAAGCGCCGGGCGCCGGCCCGCGGGCCCCTGATCGCGGACCTCGAAGCGGGCCTCGCCGGCACGCTCGGCAGCGCACACCCGGACCGGGCCGCTGCCGTGCTGGAGGGCGTTGGCGACGAGGTTGTCGAGCGCGGCCCCGATCCGCGCCGGGTCGCCGATCAGCCTTCCCAGCGCCTGCGGCGCCCGGACCTCGACCCCGGCGAAGCGCCAGCGCCGCTCGAGCGCCCCGGCCAGATCCGCGACCTGGACCAGGGCCGGCACGGCGATGCGCTCGCGCCCGTTGACCAGGGCGTCGAGGTCGGCGAGCGCGGCCCGCGCCTGAGCCAGGCAGGCGCGGGCGCAACCGGGGTCGGGGCTCGGGCCCTCGAGAGCCAGGGCGATCGACTGCAGCGGGCGGCGAAGCTCGTGCAGGGAGGCGTTCAGGCGCCGGCGACGGCGGGAGCCCCGGATCGCCGCCCAAAGGCCCAGGACGGCGGCGGCGGCGAGCGCGGCGAGCGCGAGGAGCACGGGCGAGCCGGTCGCGAGCCCGCTCATGACGAGCCCTCGGCGAGGCGGTATCCGACTCCCCAGACGTTGTGGACCCAGCGCCGGCTCTCGGGGTCGAGCTTGCGGCGCAGCCGGCTCGCGTGCGAGTCGAGCGTCCGCGTGCGCGCGTCGGCGTGATAGCCCCAGATGCTCTCGAGCAGCTCCTGCTTGGTGAACACCCGCTCCGGATCGGAGATCAGCACGAGAAGGAGCTCGTACTCCTTGCTGGTGAGCTCCACCGGCGCGCCGTCGGCCGTGACCGCCCGGCGCGCCGGATCCACCCGCAGCGATCCCATCCCGATCGGCCCCCGCCGTGGCTCGCCGCAGACCCGCCGGCGCTCGAGCAGCTTCTCGAGGCGCGTCACGAGCTCCTCGTAGTGAAACGGCTTGACCAGGTAGTCGTCCGCCCCCTCGCGCAGGCCGCGGACCCGCTCGGAGTCGCTGCCGAAGCCGCTCACGACGACGATCGGCAGCGCCGCGTCGAAGGACGGCGCCGGCCCGTCGGCGCCCCGGATCTCGCGGATCACGTCGAGCCCCGGGGCGTCCGGCAGGCCGAGGTCGAGGATCATCGCGTCGGGGGCGTCCGTCCGGCAGCGGCGCAGCGCCTCCTCGGCGCCGGCGGCGGGCAGCGGATCGAAGCGATCGGCGCGCAGGTTCGCGCAGAGCAGCTCCCGGGTGCCCGGGTCGTCCTCGCAGACGACCACCGAACCGATCGCTTTCACCTCAGGCAACATGCTCGATCCCCTCAAGCCCGGCGGGCGGTTCCGCGCCCCCGGCGGGCGCCGGGACCTCGAGGACGGCGACCGCGCGGCGCTCGGCGAGCAGGCGGCGCGGCGGCGCGTGGCGGGCCGCGATCACGGTCTCGCCGGGGCCGAGGAAGACGGCGAGCAGCGGGAAGCGCATGCCGAAGGTGTGCACGCTGCGGCAGCCCGGGATCAGTAGGCCGCCGCCGGCGCGCTCGCGGGGCAGCAGCGCCAAGCCGGCCAGGCGCGAGCGGCGCGTGACCGCGACCGGCACGAGCACGCCGAGGACCTCGCGCCGCGGCAGCGCGGCGAAGCGGGAATGCGAGCGAAAGCTCATCGATCCTCCAACCCCGGGGGCCGATCCGCCGCCCCCGCGCGACCGATCCGGCGGCCGCCCTAGCCGTCGACGGGCGCGGGCGCTTTCCTGCTCCCGTCCCCTGGGTGCAAGCGCCCGTTCACGAACCGGCCCAGCGGGGTCGCCGCGAGGGTCGGTTCGTGAACATGGGCCGCCCCGGCGGCAAGGCCCCGTCGCGGGTCTCCCGCATGGAACGAGCGACACGCAGAGGCAACTACGAGTCGGGCTCCGACTACGTCCTGGAGTACGGGGAGCTGCGCTTCTCGTTCAACGAGGAGGACTTCGAGCAGCGGGTCGAGCAGGCCGCGGTGAAGCTCGACTTCACCCGCCCCGGCCTTCAGCCCGAGGAGCGCCACGACCTGGTCGAGCTGGCCGTCAACGGCGAGATCCGCGAGTCGGCCTCGGCCCTCGGCGAGCACGTCAACGAGCACTGGAGCGAGCTCGTGAGCGGCTCGCAGCGCAGCTTCGTGCACTGGATCAGGCGGCTCGTCTTCCGCGGCGCCTGGCTCGACCAGCGGGTCAAGGAGGGCGAGCTGGACATCGCCTTCGACGACCGGACCAACACCTTCGCCTACGTGCAGCCGGATCGCGACTGCGAGCCGATCGAGCTCTCCCGCGAGCCCTCGTGGGGCGCGCTCGCCTACCGGGCCGAGAGCCGCTGACGCGCGCCGGGCGGCGCTCCTCTCCCCCGCGCGCCCGGCCTCAGCGGCCCGCGCGTCGCAGCGAAGGGCGCCGCGATCCCCGGGTCAGAAGCCGGGGGTGGACAGGGCGGCGAGCAGGGCGCGGTTGTCGGCACTGCCCTCGATCCGCCGCTGCAGCTCGCGGGCGGCCTCGGCGGCCGGCAGCGCGGCGAGCTGCTCGCGCAGCCGGCGGGCCGCCTGTAGCTCGGCGTCCTCGCGCAGCCGCTCCTCGCCGGTGACCCGCGAGGCGCGCAGGTCGAACGCCGGGTAGACGCCCGCGGCGGCGAGCTCGGGATCGAGCACCAGGCGCGAGGTCTCGGTCGTCTGAAGCGCCCGCTCGACGCCCCCCTCGTCCTCGCCCATGTGGCCGAGGGTCGTCGCGATCACGGTCAGCGAGCCGAGCTCCTCCGCCGCCGTCTCGCGGCCGGCGCCGAAGATCGGCTTGGCGTGCCCGGGATCCTCGGCGGCGACGCCGAGGCGGGACAGCGAGTCGATCAGAAGGACCACGTCGGCGCCCCGCTCGGCGCGCCGGGCGGCCCGGGCGGCGGCGAGCTCGACCAGCCGCAGCTGCTCGCCGGAGCGCATCTCGGCGCTCGCCACGACGAGCTCGGCCCCCGGCGCGGCGGACCGCCAGGCGGGGATCTCCTCCGGGCGCTCGTCGACGAGCAGCACCACGACCTCGAGGTCCGCGAAGCCGTTCAGCGACGCCGCCAGGGCGCGGAGCAGGGTCGTGCGCCCGGCCCCGGGCGCGGCCTCGACGAGTACCCGCTGGCCCCGGGCAAGCGGCGCGATCAGATCCAGGGAGCGGACCAGCAGCGCCTCCTCGGCGCTCGCTCCCGGGGCGGGGCGCAGCTCGATCCGGCGGCTGGGATAGACGGCCTCGGCGTCGGCGAGGTCGGCGCGCTCGGCGCCGGGCTCGGCGCCGTCGATCGTGTCTACGTGGATCAGGGCCGGGTAGCGCTCGCCACGGCGGGCGGCGCGCGCCGGGCCCGCGACGCGGTCCCCGCGCCGCAGCTCGCAGCGCCGGATCTGGGCCGGCGAGACGTAGACGTCGTCGTCACCGGCGACGAATCCCCCGAGGCGGATGAAGCCGTGCCCGCGCGGGGTCACGTCGAGGATTCCCGCGACGGGCTCGCCCGCGTCCTCCTCCGCCTCCTCGCGATCGGCTCCGCGGTCGTCGTCCCGCTCCTCGCGCTCCTCGCCGTCGTCGCGCCGGCGCCGGCCGCCGCGCTCGCGGCCATCCTCCCGCTGCCCCCCCTCGCGCGCCTCGCGCCGGGTCTCGCGCTTCTCGGCGTCCGCCTTCGCGGCCGCCTCGGCATCCGGATCCCGCTTCAGGATCTCGGCGGCGAGCTCGGCGCGCGGCAGCATCCGGTAGCGCTCGATGCCGAGCTCGGCGGCGCGCGCGTGCAGGTCAGCGATATGGAGCTTCTCGAGTGTTTCGGCCATCGGGACCGGGGAGGATATCGGCGGGCGCCGGACGGGCCCGCTCAGGCGCCCGCCGGGTCCGCTCCCTCGGCCCGCAGCTGCTCCGGCCAGGCGCGCGCTTCGGCGTCGACCCGCCCGCCGTCCCACCCGAGCTCGGCGCCGAGGGCCTCCGCGATCGGCCGCACCGCCTCCGCGTCGCGCAGCTG
>CAZARJ010000196.1:0-4026 GCA_964487515.1 uncultured Conexibacteraceae bacterium
CGCCAGCGCGCGACCCTGCTGCGCGAGCGGCGCGCCGGCCTGGAGCGGCTCGCGCTGACGCTGAGCGCGCACGAGCCCGAGCGGGTGCTCGAGCGCGGCTACGCGATCGTCGAGGGCCCCGACGGCGAGATCCTGCCCCGCGCCCGCGCCGCCCGCGAGGCGCGGCGGCTGCGCGTCCGCTTCAGCGACGATGATCTGCGGGCGGAGGTGATCGACGATGAGCGACAGTGAGGGCGCCGCGGCGCCCGCGGGCGAGCCCGCCAGCTACGAGGAGGCGGTCGGCCGCCTGGAGGAGATCATCCTGCGGCTCGACTCCGGGGAGGCCGAGCTGCGCGAGACCCTGGATCTCTGCCGCGAGGGCAAGGCCCTGGTGGAGTACTGCAAGGACGAGCTCGACAGCGTCTCCGGGGAGCTGCAGCGGCTCGACCTCGACGAGCTCGTGCGCCGCCTCGAGCAGCCCGCCGGGCCGGAGGCGCGGGATCAGTAGGGCGGGGTGGGGGCGGCCGTCCGTCCGGGCGCCCACCTACGCTGGGTGCGTGGCTCGTGGGTCAATCCGCGCGGCCACCGGCGCGAGGGCAGCCTGCCGCCCCCGGGCCGGGTGACCGGGCACCGCTTCGGGAGCAGGCGCCGCGACGTCCCCCGGGCCCACGTCGCCGGTTAGCCCGCCTCGCTCCTGCCATCGGCCCGCCATCCACGTCGCATTTGTCGCAAAGTGCGGCCTGATCGCACGCCCATGCCCTGAAAGCCCTTGCGCGGGACGGGGGTGGGGCGTATGGTTGGCGCAGCGGTTCGGGAGAGAGAAGAACTTCGCGAAAGCCAAGCGGAGGGGAGCTCTCGGAGCCGACTCGGAAAGGCTTTGAGCGCGCGAAGGCTACGCGCGAGGCAGGCCAAACGAGTCGCCCCGGACCGCGTTTTCCTTGTGTCGAAGGGGTGCCGGGGATCGCGCGGGAATTCGCTCGTTTTCCGTCTCGCCAGCGGATAGATTTCTCGCATGAAGAAGCTCCTGATCCTCCTCGGTCTCGCACTCCTCGCCCTGGCGCTCAACGCGTCCATGGCCTCCGCCGCGAAGGTCCGCAACGGCGGCTTCGAGCACAATCTCAGGGGGTGGAAGCAGAACAGCGACCCAGGCGGTAAGTGGCGGTCGCTGAGCGGCATACCGGAGGAGCTGGCGGCGCCGAAGCGTGGCGATCGGCAGGCGATCTCGATTCAAGATGGCCCCGGCGCGCGGATCCTCACCCAGAAGGTGAAGCTGCGGCGCAAGCGGCGCCATCGGCTCTCGATGTGGGTGCAGTACGACAACCAAGCACCCGTCTGGGCCAGCCCCAACACGTTCGACGTCGGGCTCGCCGGCATCAACGCTGCGAGTGACGATGAGCGCCCCCGGGGCACGCCGCTGCCCATCAACCAGCAGATCAGGATCGAGGTCCTGAAGGGGAAGGCGCCTGCCCGGGCCACCAGGCCCCGCCAGATCTTGGCGACCGTGCTGCGGACGATGCCCGGCGACCCGCTGCACGCAGGGTGGACCCGCTACCGGGTGAACCTGAGCAAGTTCGCCGGCCGCAAGGTCAAGCTGCGCCTGGCCGAGGTCGACACCCAGAACTATCTCACCGTCGGGGTCGACGCCATCAAGATCAAGAGCAAGAAGAAGCGCAGGCGCTAGCTAGCGCAGCCGCACCCCGCGCTTGAGCCGGGCGGAGTTCCCGGCCCCGTCGGTGAATTTCGCGGATAGGTTCGCCACGACGCGCTTGCCGCGCTTCAGGGCGCGGACGATCTTGGGCCGGTCCTGCTTCTTGCGCGGCTTGAGGACGAGGTTCACGCGCGTTCCGGCGCCCACCGAGCGGGTGACCTTGCGCAGCGGGTAGCGGCGCTTTCTGACCTTGATGGTCCCGCGCCCGGCGATCGTCACCGGCTCGGCGGCCCAGGCCTTCAGCTTCACCTTCACGCGCGGTGGGTCCTGCTTCTGTCGGTGCCTGCCGCGCAGCTCGGCGCCGTCGACGCTCTCATCGATGAAGAGCTCGTGAGCGCCGATGTCGACGCTCTCCCCGGCGATGCGAATGCCACCCAGCAGATCGGTCGGCCCCTCGGCGTCGGCCATCGAGCCCGCGTCGACGGTCTCCGAGCCGGGCTGTTGGCGGAAGTCGCCGGCAGCTGGGTCCACGAGCATCGGCGGATCGGTCTGATTTCCGGGACCCTCCGTCATCGTCGCGGCGCCCACCACGGTGCTCGCGTCGTAGTTGGAGTACCGGATGTCGAGATGCGCGTCTGAGGGACATGCCGCACTCATGTGGATGTCGTTGTCGCCCCCAACGATGATCGAGTTGGCGACCTCGATCGTCTGCGGTCCGTAGCAGCTGTTCAGGGTGAGGCCGGTTCGGGCGTCGCCGCCGGGCGGAGTCGCGATCGCCGTGACGCCGGTAATTCGGCCGCCGCCATTCTTTCCCATCACTGCGACACCCGAGGGCGAGGCGTTGGTGACGGCGCTGTTGCGCAGCGTTACTTCCCCGCCGAGTTGGAGCCCGCTGTACGTCGCGCCGGTCGCCTCGATGACCATCCGGTCGAGGAGCCCGCCACCCCCGATGAACCCGACCCTGACCGCCGTCCCCGCGCTGGGGATGTCGGAGCCGATCACCCGCAGGTCGCGCATCGTGGTGCCCGCTCCGTACAGGTCGACGCCCACGCCCTGGCCGTGAATCGTCGGCCGCCCCGCCCCGGGCGCCGGTTGGACGGTGACCGTCTCCCAGATGCGGAGCGGCGTACCGGTGACCTCGTAGGTTCCCGCCTCGAGGAGCACCTCGTCGCCGTCGACCGCCCACTCCACCGCCTCGCGAAGCGAGCACGGCGCCTCGCTCTGGCAGGCGCCTGTTCCGGTGCCGCTGGGCGCTGCGTAGCGTGTGGCCGCGGACGCGGAAGGCGCCGCGAGGGTGAGCACGGCGAGGACGGCGCCCGCCGCGGCGAGCGTCGTGGTGAGCGGCGTTGGAGCATTCATCCGGGGCAAGCATCCAGCCCCGGAGCGAGCTTCGCGACGGGGTGGACCCCAGCATCCACCCCAGCATCTGTTTCAGCCCGTCTCCGGCGCGCCGTTCACCCGGTCGTCTCGCGCTCGGCCAGCGCCGGTGCGAGCTCGGTGCGGGCGTTGATCTCCAGCTTGCGGAACGTCTGGTTGAGGTGGAACTCCACCGTCTTGATGGTCACGAAGAGCTCTTCGGCGATCTCGCGGTTCCGCATCCCGCCGGCGGCGAGGCGGGCAACCCGCTCCTCGCTCGGGGTCAGGGAATCGACTCCGCTGTGCTGGATCCGGCGGGGACGCGCCCCGCTCGCGCGTAGCTCCGTGTACGCATGCTCGGCGAGCGGGATCGCACCGCTCCGGCGCGCGATCTCGAGGCCTTCGGAGAGCGAGCGGCGCGCGGCGGCGCGCTCTCCGTCGCGGCGCAGCGAGCCACCGAGCGCGATCAGCGCGCTCGCGTGCTCGAGCCGATTGGGCGCGCCGGCCGCGATCTCGACCGCCTCCGCGTACAGGCTCCTGTGATCGCCGGCGCCGACCTCGGCGGCAACGCGCAGCGCCTGGCAGAGCGCACTCGCCCCGCCGAAGCGGCGGGCCCGGTCGAGTCCGTCGGCGGCCAGCCGGCAGGCCGGCCCGTCCTCACCGAGCCGGGATCGGACGCGCGCGGCCCCGAGACGCCAGCTCGAGATCCCCGGGCCGGCGTCGCCGCGTTCCGCGAAGTGCTCCGCCGCGGCGGTCAAGTCGCGCAGCGAAGCATCGAGCTCGCCGCGGGCCAGGTTGAGCCGGCCCCGGGCTTCGAGCAGCTCACCCGCCGGAACCATCCGGGGTGGCGCCTCCTCGCTCAGCCCGGCCGCGCTCAGGGCGGCGACCGCCTCATCGAGCGCTCCGGTCTCGATGCGGGCGTGGACCAGCCCGGTCAGCGAGGACAGCACGCCGTATTCGGCTCCGTACTCGCTCGACAGCCGGAGCGCCGTCTCGAAGCGCGTCACCGCCTCGCTGAGCTTCCCGCGCCGGAGCGCGACGTC
>CAZARJ010000197.1:0-4022 GCA_964487515.1 uncultured Conexibacteraceae bacterium
CCGGCTTATGGCCTGGCGGCCACCGCACCGGACTCTTCCTTGATCAGCACCCTCCCGGCCTCGTCAGGACGATGTCGCCGGCATCCTCACGACCCCAACCGGTCGCATCGGATGCCGCAGCACCCTCCCGGCTTCGTCAGGAGGGCCTGGAGGTGGCATGGACTTCGGCCCACATACGGGCTTTGCGCGGCCCAGCGATGTCGCGGCGGCGACGAGGGGGTTGATCAGCACTGGCCCCAGAGGCCGGCGCCGCGGGCGGCGGCGCGGTCCTGCAGGGTCGCGAGCCGGCCTGCCCGGCTCGTGTTCGGCTCGATCTCCAGGGTGCGGGCGTAGCCGCCCGCGACCAGGGCGCCGTTGACGAACCGCTCGCCCGCCCAGGCGTAGGCGAGCAGGCGGCCGTAGTCGTCGCGCAGCTCGCGGTCGAAGCGCAGCCGCAGCGTGCGGCCCTCGACCAGCTCGTGGTTGCGCTCGGAGGCCTCGGGGCCGAAGCACTCCACCGGCGTCCCGGGCTTCACCGTCTCCGGGGTGTCGACGCCGATGTAGCGGACGTCCTCGGTGCGCCCGCCGATCCGGACCTCGATCGTGTCCCCGTCGACCACCCGGCTCACCGGGGCCCGCACGGTCGCGCCGGGCCGCAGCGCGCCATCGCCGGCGTCGCCGGGACCGCCGTCCCGCTCGCCGCCGAAGAGCAGGATCACGACGAGCAGGGCGAGCAGGGCCACGGTCCCGGCGCTCGTCCCGCGGCCTCCGATCATCGCCCCACGAACCCCGGCGGGCGCCGCGCCGCCCCCGGCCGGCATCGCGGCGTCCCGCCCGGCGGCGAGCCGGCGCCGCCCGATGAGGGCCGCGCCGCTCCCACCCCCGGCCTTACGGCGTCCGGTGGACGCTGGAGACGAGGATGTCCTTGATCTGGTTGACGATCTCGATCGCGGCGCCGTGCTCGCGCTGCCAGACGTTGCGGCCGTAGATCACGCCCGAGCCGCCCGCCTCCATGACGAAGCGCGTCTGCTCGAGCAGCTGCTCGTCGTCGATCTTCGAGCCGCCGGAGAGCACGACGAGCGCCCGCCCGGCCGACTCCACGCACTGGCGGATCGCCTCCTGCTGCGTGAAGCCGCCCTCGTTGTAGGGCGCCGGCGAGTCCTTGTCCTTCTCCGGATCGATCTTCGGCATGTTGAGCTTCACGATGTCGGCGCCCATCTCCATCGCCATCCGGGCCGCGTAGTCGATCGCGTAGAAGGAGTTCTGCCCGCCCTTGGCGGCGACCGCCTCGCCGCGCGGGTAGGACCAGATCACCAGCGGCATCCCGTAGCGCTCGCAGTCCTCGCGCACGCCCTTGAGCTGCAGCAGGTCCTCGTCCTGGCGCGGGGAGCCGACGTAGAGCGTGTAGCCGACCGCGTCGGCGCCCAGCCGCACCGCGTCCTCGACCGAGGCGTTGAGCGTCGACAGCGCCCGGTCGGAGGGCGGGATGTCGGTCTTGCCGTTCACCTTCAGGATCAGCGGCACGCGGCCCGCGTAGGCGGGGTAGTACTTGCTCGCCAGGCCGATCTGGCAGGCGATCGCCGAGTAGCCGGCGTCGGCGGCGAGCCGGAACTGGTACTCGGGGTCCTTGGAGTCCGGGTTGGGGAAGAAGTCGCGCGGCCCGTGCTCGATGCCCTGGTCGATCGGCAGCAGCATGAGGGTCCCGTTGCCGGGGCCGAACTCGAACAGCAGCCGGTGTAGACGGGCGCGCTTGCCGGGGGGCAGCGTCTCGAGAAGCGACTTCTGTCCGGTGATGCTCGTGGCCTCCAAGGGGAGCTCCTCCTTAGGTAGGTTGACGGCGCCGCAGCATGAAACGGCGCCGATGGGGGAATGGGGCCAGTATAGGTCGCCCCCCGATGGGGATACCATCGGTCCGCGCCCGATCGCGAACGCCCAGCAGCCCATTGCTCGAGCACAGATTCAACGGCACCCCGTTCACGGTCGGGATCGAAGAGGAGCTGATGCTGCTCGACCCCGAGAGCCTCGATCTCGTGCAGGGGATCGACCGCATCCTGGGGGACGTGCCCGCCGACTACTCCGAGCAGGTCAAGCCGGAGCTGTTCCAGTCGGTGCTCGAGGTGGCGACCCGGCCCTGCGAGAGCATCGCCGCGGCGGCCGTCGAGCTGCACGAGGTGCGCGGCCTGGTGGGCCGCATCGCGGAGCGCTGGGGCATGCGCGTCGGGGCCGCCGGCACGCACCCGTTCGCCCGCTGCGACGACCAGCGGATCGTCGAGCGGGAGCGCTACCGGGAGCTGGTGGACGAGCTCGGCATCATCGCCACCCGGGAGCTGATCTTCGGCACCCACGTCCACGTCGGCATCGACTCCGCCGACAAGGCCGTCTACGTGGCCGACGGCATCCGCCGCTACCTGCCGCTGCTGCTCGCCCTGTCCGCGAACTCGCCGCTGTGGGAGGGGCGCCGCACGGGGCTGATGTCGTCGCGCACCCCGATCTTCAGGGCCTTCCCACGCGTCGGCGTGCCGCCCCACTACGGAAGCTGGGAGATCTACTCGCGCCGGGTCGAGCAGATGATGAGCTCGGGCGCGATCGACGACTACACGTACCTCTGGTGGGACGTGCGCCCGCACCCCGACCTCGGCACGGTGGAGACGCGGATCTTCGACCAGGCGACGCGGGTCGACGAGACGGCCGCCTTCGCCGCGCTGACGCAGTCGCTCGCGCACCGGTTCGCGAGCCGCTTCGAGGCCGGCGAGCCGATGGTGGAGGAGCCGTGGGAGCTGATCGACGACAACAAGGTGCGGGCGGCGGTGCGGGGCATGGACGGCGAGCTGGTCGACTTCAACCAGAGCTCGATGGTCCCGGCCCCGGAGCTCGCCGAGTGGCTGCTGGGCGAGCTCGAGCCGAGCGCCGCCGCGCTCGGCTGCGGGGAGGAGCTCGGCCGGGTGCGCGAGATCCTCGACCGCGGCACCGGCGCCCGGCGCCAGCTCGCCTTCCTCGACGAGCACGGCGGCGACATGCGCGAGCTCGTCCGGGCGACCGTCGCCCTCTCGATGTAGCCGGGGCCGGGCCCGCCGGGGGCGCCCGGGGCGCGGCGCGCGGCCGGCGGATCTCGGTTCGGGCACGCGTGCGGGAGCTATCCTCGATTCGTGGTGCCCGCACCGGAGTTGAGCGTGGTCTGCCGGAGCTGCGGTTCCGAGGTGAGTCCCTACGTGACCGAGTGCCCCTACTGCGGCCACCGGCTGCGCAAGCGGGCGCCGAAGCTGGAGCGCGAGGGTGACGAGATCCGGGTCCGGGAGACGCGCCGCGAGCGCCGTCGCCGCGGCCGCCGCGAGCGCCGCGCCCGGCGGGAGCCGCGCCGGTCGGTGCCCGGGTCGATCGCCGGCCGGCCCCTGGCGACGATCGCGACGATCCTCGCCGGGGCGGCGGTGATCGTCGTCGCCCGCGCCGTCCCGCTCAGCCTCGCCCAGTCCGGGGCGATCGTCGGCCCCGTCGACGGCGAGCTCTGGCGCTACCTGACGGCCCCGTTCGTGACCGACGACGTCGGCGCCTTCTTCGTCGTCGCCCTGGCGATCTGGATCTTCGGCACCGCGGTGGAGCAGCGGATCGGCACCCTGGCGACGGCGATCCTGATCTTCGGCACCGGCGCGCTGGGGATGCTCGCCGCCGATGCCGTGGTCGCGAACGTCTTCGATTCGTGGCTCGTCGCCTGCGGCGGCAACGGGATCGCGCTCGGGCTGATCGGCGCCTGGCTGCCGCTCCGGCGCGCCGAGGCCGAGGCGGAGGGGGGCTTCGCCGATCCGATCGACCTGATCGGGGTCGTGGTGGTGGTCGTGGTCGTGCTGCTGGTGCCCCTGGTCGAGTCGGGCGCCGATCCCCTGGCCGGGGTGGTCGGCGGGCTGGTCGGCCTCGGCATGGGCGCGCTGGCGGTGCGCCGCCTCGGAGCCGGCGCCGGCTGATGGCGGCGGAGCGCGATGCGGACCCCGGCCCCCGCGAGGACCGGGATGAGGCCTTGGAGGCGGCGATCGCGCGCCTGCTCGACGGCG
>CAZARJ010000198.1:0-4021 GCA_964487515.1 uncultured Conexibacteraceae bacterium
CGGGACGGGCTCGGCGGGGGCCTGGGCCTGCGGGACGGGCTCGGCGCCGGGCTGGGCGACGGGCTGGACGTGCGACACGGGCGCGGCGGCGCCGGGCGCGGTCCCGTGGCCGGCGAAGACGACCGGGACCGCGGCCGCGACGGGGACGAGGATGCCCAGCAAGAGCGCAAGCGCGCGTCCTGCTCTGAGCTTTCGGGCCTTCATTCTCGGTGCGGGGGTGGTGTGTGGGCGCGGGTGCTGTGGCGCGGGGGTCAGTCGCGCGTGCCGCCGGCGACCTGATAGCTCAGGTACCAGGCCAGGTGCCGGGCGACGCTTACGCCGATCGCAGCGGGAACGAGGAGCCGCTTCATCGTGGCGCGCACCCTAGCGATCCCGGAGGTCGGTTGCGCCGGTACCCGACGCTGCGCGAAGGTTAGCTGCTGGTCCGTCCCGCCCGTCCATAGACTGGCCCAATGCGGATCGGCATCGTCGGCCTGGGCTACGTCGGCCTGCCCTTGGCGCTCGCCTTCGGGGAGGCCGGCCACGACGTGGTCGGCTACGACACCGACGCGGCGCGGGTCGCGGAGCTCGCCGCGGGCCGTAGCGACATCGAGGACGTTCCCTCCGAGCGCCTCGGCGCGCTCGGCGGCCGCTTCCGGGCGACCACCGACCGGGCAGCGCTCGGCGACTGCGAGGCGATCCTGATCTGCGTCCCGACCCCGCTCGCCTCGCGGCGCGAGCCCGACCTGAGCTACGTGATCGCGGCCGGCGAGACGATCGCCGGGACGCTCGGCAGCCGGGGGTCGGGCCCCGGCCCGCTGGTCGTGCTGGAGTCGACCACCTACCCGGGGACGACCCGCGAGGAGCTGCTGCCGCGGCTGGAGCGCGACGGGCGCCGGGTCGGCGAGGACTTCTTCCTCGCCTACTCGCCGGAGCGCATCGACCCGGGGCGCAGCGAGCACGCGATCGCCAGCACGCCGAAGGTGGTCGGCGGCATCACCGAGGCCTGCGCCGAGCGCGCCGAGGCGCTCTACCGGGAGGTCAGCGAGGAGGTCGTGCGCGTCTCCTCCCCCGAGGCCGCCGAGCTGACGAAGCTGCTGGAGAACGTCTTCCGCTCGGTCAACATCGCGCTCGTCAACGAGCTCGCGCAGCTCACCGATCGGCTCGGGATCGACGTCTGGGAGGTCGTCGACGCCGCCGCCACCAAGCCGTTCGGGTTCATGCGCTTCGAGCCCGGCCCGGGGATGGGCGGCCACTGCCTGCCCGTCGACCCCTTCTACCTCGCCTACAAGGCGCGCCAGCACGACTTCTACACGGAGTTCGTGGAGCTGGCGGGGAAGATCAACCAGTCCCACCCGCTGTTCTGCGTCAGCAAGATCCAGGGCGCGCTCAACGACGCCGGCAAGCCGGTGAAGGGGTCGCGGGTGCTGATCTGCGGCGTCTCCTACAAGTCGGGCGTCGCCGACCTGCGCGAGGCCCCGGCGCTGAAGATCATCGAGCGGCTGCGCGAGCTCGGCGCCGAGGTCAGCTACCACGACCCGCTGGTCGCGGAGCTGCCCGCCGAGGGGCTGCGCTCGGTCCCGCTGGAGGAGGGGACGGCGGCGGCCGACGCGGTCGCCATCGTCACCGCCCATCCCGGCATCGACTGGGAGGAGCTCGCCGGCCGGGCGGCGCTCGTCGTCGACTTCCGCGGCGTCACGCGGGGGCTGAGCGCCGGCAACGTGGTGAGGCTCTGAGGGTGGCCCGCCGCCTGGCCGGGGGCCGGCCGCTGGCGAGGCGATTGGTGCGGGCCCTGCCGCGGGGGCGCAGCGAGCTGCGTGCCGACCGGACCACGAAGGCCCTCGCCGCCGGGGGCGTGGTGATCTTCGCCGCCGTGATCGCGGGCGAGTTCGCGCGCCTCTACCGGGCCCGCGTGCACCAGCGCCACCCCGAGACGCGCCACACCTCGGGGCCGGTCGACGCCGCGCGCCTCGCCGGGGCCGCCTCGCGCGACACGGTCCGGGTCGCGATCGAGGGCCTGAACGCGACCACCCGCCGGGAGACGGTGCTCCTGAACCTGTTCAACGGCTTCGTCGGCGCCTTCGTCCTCGCCCGCCTCTCGACGCTCGGGATCCGCTCGGGCTGGTGGCCGTTCGGCAATGTCCGCCTCCGCGGCCGTCACGTGCATCACTTCGTGCCCGGGATCGCGCTCGCCTTCGGCGCCGGCGCGGCGGGCCTGATCACCGAGAGCGAGCGCGCCGAGACGACGCTCGCCATCCCCTTCGGCATCGGCGTCGGGCTGACGCTGGACGAGGCGGCGCTGCTGCTGGATCTGCGGGACGTCTACTGGAGCCGCGAGGGCCTGCTCAGCGTGCAGCTCAGCATCGGCTTCGCCTCCGTGCTGGGCGCGACGATCCTCGGCCTCCGCGTGCTGCGCCGCGGCGAGGCCCGCACCGCCAGCTCGGGCCTGATCCCGGGATCGCCGCCGGCCGGGGTCATCCCCCAGGGCGCGCTCCCCGCTTAGCCGCCGGGCCCCGCTCCGGCTCAGCGGCGCACGCGGTAGCGCGCGTAGAGCTCGCTCCCCTCGGCCAGCAGCCAGGCGAGCTCGAGCGGCACGGGATCCTCGGGCAGGCCCTCCAGCAGGGTCGGGCCGGAGCCGCCGGCGAGCACCGGGCCGCGGGTGACGAAGAGCTCGTCGACCAGCCCCGCCGCCAGCAGCCCGGCGTGCAGGCGCGGGCCGCCCTCGCAGAGCAGCGAGCGGATGCCGCGCTCGGTCCGCAGGTAGCGCAGCGCCGCGCGCAGGTCGACGCGATCGCCCGGCTGGCGCGCCACGCGGACGCGCGTCACGGTCGGCGGCGGATCGGTCTCGGCGACGGTGAAGATCAGCACGCGGCCCGCGCCCTCGGTGAACAGGGGCGCGTCCCAGGGCAGGTCGAGGCGGCCGGAGATGATCACCGTGAGCGGGTCGTGGGGCAGCCCCCGGCGCTCGCGCAGGGCGCGCTTGGCGGGGTCGGAGATCGTGCGCCCGTAGAGCTCGGCGCGCATCGTGCCGGCGCCGATCAGGACGGCGTCCGCGCGCATCCGCAGGGCGACCAGCAGCTCGGTGTCGGCATCGGTGCCGATCGGGCCCGAGCGCCCCTCGATCGTCGCCCGCCCGTCGACCGTGAGCGCGAAGTTCGTGTAGGTATAGGGGCGCTCGGCGGGCGGGCCGGCGTAGGGCTCGAAGCCGGCCAGCAGCTCGTCGGCGGAGCGCTCCGGCGTGGGATCGGGGAGCAGGCGGCGCATCGCTGGCGTGCCCTAGCCGCCGATCGCCTCGATCTCGTCGTTCACGGGCCCTTCTCCCGTGACCAGCTCAGCAGCCGAGCTTCTTCGCCGCGTCCCGGAACGTCTTCACCGTCGTGGTCGGCTTCTTCTGGTTGCTGCTCAGCTTCTCGCCGCGGCGGTTGACCCAGATCACCGGTACGCGCATCTTGACCAGCGGCTCGACGTCGGTGTAGTGGCCGCTGGTGATGTGCACCCAGCCCTTCTTCTTGCCGATCCGCCGCGCCGCCTCCTTGAAGTGGGCCGGCTCCGGCTTGTAGCTGCGGACCTGCTGCGCGGTCACGACCAAGTCGAGCTCGGTGCGCAGGTGGCGCCGCGAGATCCCGAGTAGCTTGTCGTCGATGTTGGAGATGATCCCGACGCTGTACTTCTGCGCCAGCCGGTCCATGGCCGCGTTCGCCTCCCGGAACGGCTGCCAGCGGGCGATCGAGTCGGGCAGGAACTGGGCCCGGGAGGGCTCGAGGCTCCAGCCCACCTCCGCCGCCGCCTTCACCGCGGCGCGGCGCAGGACCTCGGCGTAGAGCTCGTAGGAGCCGCCCATGACCTCGTAGTGGAGCTCGTAGAAGCGGCTCAGCAGGCTCTTGACGTCCAGGGTCAGCCCGTCCTCCTTCGCCTCGGCGGCGAAGGCCTCGCTGATTCCCTTGTCCCAATCGATCAGCGTCCCGTAGCAATCCACGGTCACCCATTCGATCTCGCTGCGCTTCGGTAGGGGCATGAGGGCGGGGCATTATGGCATCCCTCG
>CAZARJ010000199.1:0-4014 GCA_964487515.1 uncultured Conexibacteraceae bacterium
GGCGAGGGACCCCGGCGCGGCCGCCAGCAGCGCCCCGCCGAGCAGCGCGGCGAGCGCCGGCAGCAGCCTGCGGCGGCGCGCGCTCATCGCGGTCGCCTCCCCCCGTCGACCCAGGCGACGCGCAGGCCGGTGCGGCCGTCGGCGTCGGTCTCGATCCGGGCGTCGACGCCCCAGACGCCGGCCAGGCGCCCCTCGTCGAGCACCTCGTGGGGGTCCCCCGCGGCCACCGAGCGGCCCTCGGAGATGACCACGACGCGATCGGCGATCGCGGCCGCCAGGGCGAGGTCGTGGAGCACGAGCAGCACGGAGAGGCCGCTGTCGGCGAGGCCGCGGAGCAGCTCCGCGACGACGATCGTCGCGCCCAGGTCGAGCTGCGAGGTCGGCTCGTCGGCGAAGAGCAGCGGCGCCTCCTGGGCGAGCCCGATCGCGATCTGGACGCGCTGTAGCTCGCCCCCGGAGAGCGTGGTCAGGCGCCGGTCGCGGAAGTCGGCGACCCCGGCGCGCTCCAGCGCCCCGTCGATCGCCTCGTGGTCGGCGCGGGCGGCGCGCCGCAGCGGCTTGATCTGGGGCGAGCGGCCGATCGTCACCGCCTCGTGCACGGTGATCCCCTCCGGGACCGCCGGACGCTGGGGGACGAAGGCGCGCATCCGGGCCAGCCTGCGGCCGCGCAGCCGCCGCAGATCCTCGCCCATGCAGCTGACGCTGCCGGCGGCCATCTTCTGCAGCCCGGCGACGGCGCGGACCAGCGTCGACTTGCCGGCCCCGTTCGGGCCCACCATCGCGACCAGCTCGCCGCGGCCGATCGCCAGATCGGCGCCGTGCAGGATCCGGTTGCCGGCGATCGCGACCTCGACGCCGCGCGCCTCGAGCGCGGGGCCGCTCGCCGGGACCCGGTCGGGGGCCGCGGCGCTCACACCGCCCTCCGCAGCAGCCAGAGGAAGAGCGGCACGCCGAGCACGACCATGAACGGGCCGACCGGGAGCACCAGGGGCGCCGCGATCACCCGGGCGAGCACGTCCCCGGCGGTCAGCAGGGCGGCCCCGGCGAGCGCCGAGGCCGGGATCACGAAGCCGTGCCGGGAGGTCCCCCCCGCCATCCGCACCAGGTGCGGCACGACCAGCCCCAGGAAGGCGAGCAGACCGACCAGGGCCGCGGCCGCCGAGGCGAGCAGCGCCGCGCAGAGCCCCGCCCCGAGCCGGATCAGCTGCGGGCGGCTGCCCAGCGAGGCGGCCACGTCGTCGCCCAGCGCCAGCCGGTCGAGCGGCCTGATCAGCACGATCGCGAGCGCGAAGCCGACCGCGAAGTAGGGCCAGAAGGAGCTCAGGTCGGTCCAGCCGTTCGGCGTCAGGCCGCCGGCGAGGAAGAAGAGCACCGACTGGACGCGGTCGGGGAAGGCGGTCATCAGGCTGGTGGTCCCGGCCGCGAACAGGGCCGCGATCGCGATCCCGGCCAGGATCACGCGGCTGATCGCGCCCCGGTTGCGACCGGTGAAGGCGATGAAGAACACGACCGCCGCCGCCAGCAGCCCGAAGGCCAGCGCGCCCAGCGGCAGCAGCGCCGAGGCGCTCGGGAAGGCGAGCAGGATCAGCGTCGCCCCGAACCCCGCCCCGGCGGTCACGCCGATCACGTCCGGCGAGGCGAGCGGGTTCGCCAGCGCCCCCTGAAGGACCGCGCCCGCCGCGCCGAGCGCCGCCCCGACCGCGATCGCCTCGACCGCGGTCGGCAGCCGCAGGTCGATGACGATCTTCCGCGTCGGCCCGTCGGCCAGGTTCCCGCGCAGCGCCTCGATCACGTCGTGGGTCGGGATGTCGACCGCGCCCATCGTCAGCGACGCCAGCACGGCGGCCGCCAGCGACGCGGCAGCCACCACCAGCACCGATGTCTGCCGCAGGGCCAAGGATGAGAGCTCCGAGCACGCCGCTCAGCGGTTGTTCAGGAACTGCTTCCGGATCCGGTTGATCATTCCGCTGACCTTCGTGCTGGGCTGGAGCATCCGGTTGTCCGCTGTCACGTAGATGCGGTTGTTTACGCCCGCGTTGGTCTCCTTCAGGTACTCGTTCTCGCGCAGATTCTGGGCGATCTCGTCGATGTCGCCGGCGCGCCCGTGCGGGACGCCGATGATCACCTGCGGATCGAGCTCCAGGATCTTCTCGTAGGAGAGCTTCGCGTAGCCGCCGCTGACGTTGAAGCCGCCGTCGTCGGGGGTCAGGCCCTTCGTCAGCAGGCGCCCGCCGGAGCGCCGCACGAGGTTGCCGCCCCAGCTATCGGGCAGGAACGCGTAGGAGTCGGTGCCGACGCCGAGCAGGACCAGCACCCTGGGTCGCCGCTTGATCTTGCGCGTCGCCCGCCGCACCTTCCTGTTCAGCCGCCGGGCGAGCTTCCTCGCCTTCCGCCTCTTGCCCAGCTTCCTGCCGATCTTGAGCACGCCCCGGCGCAGGCCGCGGACCTTGCTCGGATCGGCGGTGACGACGCGGATGCCGAGGTTCCTGATCGCCCCGAAGCCGGCCCGCCAGACGCGGTCGGAGAAGACGATGTCCGGATCGAGCGCGGCGAGCTGCTCGAGGTTGGGGCCGTTGGAGGCGTGCGAGAGGGGGAGCTGGCGGGTGCCGCGCAGCCGCTTGTCGAGATGCCTGGAGCCGCCCAGGTTGCGGCCGACCGCGACCGGCTTCACGCCCAGCTTCACCGCGACGTTGGCGGAGAAGGGCGTCAGGGCGACGACCCGCTTGTGCCGCTTGGCGGACGCGGTGGCGGGCATCGCGACGCCCGCGCAGAGCAGCAGCGCCCCCAGGATCAGGAATGCCCGGCGCAGCGGGATGCGCGACCGGGGGCCTCGAGATTCGCGGCGCTGTTCACTGGCTTGCATGATGCCTGCCTCCTGGTTCAAGTCGCTTTGCGAGCCGCACCCCCGCGTGGCGCCGGCTGGGCGGCGAGCGGAGCGGCATGAGATCGTCGTAGGCTTGGGGTTGCCCGTGCGCGGGGTTAGGGTACCCTAACTCCGGCCCGTGAAGCGGCGCGCCCCAGCGTGTGCCGGGAGATCTGTAGGCGTCCCCGGCCCCGGAGGCGCCGGGAGACGACAATGCCCCCCGATACCGGGGGTGCCCAGAGATTAGAGAGGAAGGAAGATGTCCGAGACCGCAACCGCTCCCCGAGACCACGTGGCCGGCGACGCGACGATGCCGCCGCCCCCGCCGCCGCTGGTCCAGACGGAGCGCGCCCCGCGCCGCAGCTCCGCCGAGGAGGCGCGGACGCTGCTCGCCGCCACCGACGTCGGGGCGCTCGCGTCGCTGAGCGCGGACTCCTACCCGTGGTCCTCGCTGGTCGGCTTCGCCGCGCTCGGGGACGGGACGCCGGTGCTGCTCGTCTCGACGATGGCGGAGCACGGCCGCAACCTGGAGCGGGACCCGCGCGCCTCGCTGATGGTCGCCCACCCGGTCCGCGAGCTCGATCAGCTCGCCCACGGTCGCCTCACCCTGGCCGCGCGGGCCGAGCGCCCGGAGGGGGAGGAGCAGGAGCGCGCCCGGAAGGCCTTCCTGGCCGCGATCCCGGCCGCCAACGCCTACGAGCCCTTCGTCGACTTCTCGCTCTGGGTCCTGCGCCCCGAGCGCGTCCGCTGGGTGGGCGGCTACGGGCGCATGAACACGGTCACCCTCGAGGCCTACGCCGAGGCGGAGGCCGATCCGACCTACGCCGCCGCCCCGGGCGCGGTCGCGCACCTGAACGCCGATCACGCCGACGCCCTGGTCGACATGGCGCGCGCCCTGGGCGGCTACCCGGACGCGCTCACCGCCCGCTGCGACGCCATCGACCGCTACGGGATCGACCTCACGGTCGAGACCCCGCGCGGTCACGCGCCGACCCGGGTCGGCTTCGCCGAGCGCGTCGACGACCCGGACGGGCTGCGGCCGGCCACGATCGAGCTGGCCCGGCGCGCCCGGGCCTGAGCCCGGGCCGCGCGGTACCCGGCCACGCCGGGCCCGCTCCCGGGGGAGCGGGCCCGGCCGCGGCGGGATGCGC
>CAZARJ010000200.1:0-4013 GCA_964487515.1 uncultured Conexibacteraceae bacterium
GGGAGGGGGCGCGGCCCGGCGGGGAGCCGGCGGAGCTGCGGGCCACCGACCTGGCCGCGGTCGAGGGCGGCACCCGGTTCGTCCTCCACGCGCCCGGCGAGGAGCCGCGGCGGGCCCGGCTCTCGGTCCCGGGCCGCCACAACGTCGCCAACGCGCTCGCGGCGCTCGGCGCCCTGCTCGCGGCCCGGCGCCTGGACCCGGAGCTGCCGCCGCTCGCGGACGCGATCGACGCGCTCGCCGGGTTCCCCGGCATGGGCCGGAGGCTGGAGCTCAAGGGGCGGCGCAACCGGGCCCTGATCTACGACGACTACGCCCACCACCCGACCGAGGTCGCCGCCTCGCTCGCGGCGCTGCGCGAGCTGCCTCACCGGCGCCTGATCGCCGTCTTCCAGCCCCACCTCTACTCGCGGACCCGGGCCCTGGCGACGCGCTTCGGGCGGGCCCTGGCGGCTGCGGACGAGATCTGCGTGCTCGACGTCTACGCGGCCCGCGAGGCTCCCGAGGGCGAGCTGGCCGGGGTCAGCGGGCTGCGCGTGGCGGAGGCGGCCGCGGACGCGGCGCCGGGCAGGCGCGTGCGCTGGCTGGCCGAGAGCGAGCGGGCCGCGGCGGCGCTCGCGCCCGAGCTGGGCCCCGGGGACCTGCTGGTGACGCTCGGCGCCGGGGACGTCTTCCGGCTCGCGGAGGCGCTCGCCGGGCCCGGGTAGGACTGCCGCGCCGGGCAGCGAACAACGAGAAATCGAGCTCCGATCAGCGATGTCGATCCCCTTCCTCCGCCGGCGCCCCAGCCCGCGACCGCGCCCGGTGGCGTCCTGGCGCCGGCTGCGCCGCGGCCTGCTGGCGGCGGCGTTCGTCGCCGCGCTGCTGGCGATCGGCTACTTCGTCTGGCTCCGCGACTCCGCGCTGGTCTCGGTCGAGCGGATCGAGGTCACGGGGGCGAACCTCGTGCCCGCCGTCGAGACGCGGCTGACAAGGGCGGCGAGCGGGATGAGCACCCTGCACGTGGATCGTGAGCGCCTCGAGGCCGCGGTGGCCGGCGATCCGTCGGTGATCGGCATCGAAGTAGAGACCGACTTCCCGCACGGGATGCGGATCGAGGTCACCAGCCGCCGGCCCGCCTCCTACCTGGATCGCGACGGGGGCACGGTCCTCGCCGCCGACGGGGTCGTGCTCGCCACCGGCGCCGAGCGGCCCGAGGGCCTGCCCGAGATCGACGCCCGCCCGGGGAAGGTGGGCGATCGCGTCTCGGGGCCGGCCCTGGCGGCGGCGCGCGTGGTGGGGGCGATCCCGGCGCCGCTCGCGCCGCAGGTCGAGGTCGCCCGCGTCGACGCCGAACACGGGCCGGTGGTCGAGATGAAGGGGGGGCTGGAGCTCCGCTTCGGCAGCCCGGCACGGGCCGCCGACAAGTGGCACGCCGCGGCCGCCGTGCTCGCCGACCCGGAGCTCACCGAAGCCCGCTACATCGACCTCTCCGCCCCCTCCAGGCCGGCCGTCGGGTAGCGCCGCAGACCATCAAGCTGCCCTTGAGGGTTGCGAAAGGCTCAAGTCCTGGTTGAGACAGGGATCTTGCAGCCGCCCGCGCGAAGCATTGACAGCCTCCCGGATCTGACTTACTTTCTTTGCGCTTCGGGCGACTTGGGCGCCTAAACTCTCAACTATCGCTCCAACGACGGACGGAACTCAGAAAGGCGAGTGAAGCTCAGATGGAGGCTTCCAGTTACCTGGCCGTGATCAAGGTGGTCGGCGCCGGCGGCGGCGGGACCAACGCCGTCTCGCGGATGGTGGACGCCGGGCTCAAGGGCGTCGAGTTCCTGGCCGTCAACACGGACGCGCAGGCGCTGCGCTCGAGCGAGGCCGACGTGAAGCTGGCGATCGGCCAGGACCTGACCCGCGGCCTCGGCGCCGGCGGGCAGCCCGATATCGGCGCCGGCGCCGCGGCCGAAAGCCGCGACGACATCAAGGAGGCCCTGAAGGGCGCCGACATGGTCTTCGTCACCGCCGGGGAGGGAGGCGGGACCGGAACCGGCGCCGCGCCCGTGATCGCCGAGATCGCCAAGCAGGAGATCGGGGCGCTGACCGTCGGCGTGGTCACCAAGCCGTTCGAGTTCGAGGGCGCCAAGCGCATGCAGCAGGCCCTCGACGGGATCGAAAAGCTCCGCAACGAGGTCGATACGCTGATCATCGTCCCGAACGAGAAGCTGCTCAACATCGTCGAGCGCCGCGAGCCGATCAGCGAGGCGTTCCGCAAGGCCGACGACATCCTCCGCCAGGGGGTGCAGGGGATCACCGACCTGATCACCGTCCCCGGCCTGATCAACCTCGACTTCGCCGACGTGCGCGCGATCATGGCCGACGCCGGCTCCGCGCTGATGGGGATCGGCACCTCCTCCGGGGAGAGCCGCGCCGCCGAGGCCGCCAAGGAGGCGATCTCCTCGCCGCTGCTCGAGTCGTCGATCGACGGCGCGACCGGGATGCTGCTCAACATCACCGGCGGCGAGGACATGGGCCTGTTCGAGGTCAACGAGGCCGCCGAGGTGGTCAGCTCGACCGCCGACAAGAGCGCCAACATCATCTTCGGCGCGGTCGTCGACAACACGATGGCCGACTCCCTGCGCGTGACCGTGATCGCGACCGGCTTCGAGGGCTTCGAGCTGCTCGCCCGCCGCCCCGCCGAGGTGCGCCGCCGCAGCCGCCGGCGCGGGGTCCGCCCCCCCTCGGAGGGCGAGATCCGCTCGCTCGAGCTCTCCGACGACGAGATAGATATCCCGCCCTTCCTTCGCGACTGACCCTCCGCAAAACCGGCGGCCCGAGCGGACCGGACGCCGCACCAGCGTTGCCCCACGCTCCCCCGCCACCGAGCGTGCAGAAACCGGTGCGATATCCGGACAAGTGCAAGATCGACGTCCGAAGCGTTGCCTCCCGCCGCCGAGCATGCAGCAACCCGTGCGATATCGGGATAAGTGCAAGGTCGAGGTCCGACCTGCTCCCCCCGCCGCCGAGCATGCAGCAACCGGTGCGATATCCGGATAAGTGCAATGTCGGCGTCCGAATCGTTGCCCCCGCCGCCGAGCATGCAGTATCCCGGGCGATATCGGGATAAGTGCAAAGTCGACGACCGACCTGCTCCCCGCCGTGAGCTTGCAGTAACCCGGGCGATATCCGGAGGAGTGCGAGGTTGGGGTAGTCCCCCTCGCCGAGCTCCCATTTCACACCGTGCCCCCGGGATGAGCCGGGCAAGCGCCCGGAGTCCGGTTCGGGGCTTGCCTGCCGGGCCGCCGGCTAGCTCGCGAGGGCGAGCAGGAGCTCGCGGATCGCGCCCGGGTAGCGGTGCGAGACGCCGCTGTGGCGGCCGTCGAAGAGCTCCAGGGTGTGCTCGGCCCCGATTCCGTGGAGCTCCTTCGAGAGCGCCTGGGCGGCGAGGTCTAGGTGCCACTCGTCGCGGCGGCCGGCCTCGAGGTGGATCCGCCGCAGGCCCCGGAGCTGCTCGGCGTGGCGGGGGGCCATGCGGACCGGGTCGAGCGCCAGCCATCGCTCCCAGACCTCGTCCACGATCCGGCCCGTCTCGGCGTCGAAGGGCAGCAGCGGCCGCTGCGGGTGGCCCGGATCCGGCGAGAAGGCGGCCGCGTAGCCGTAGAGCATGAGCGGCGTCGCGATCAGGTCGAGGTCGATCGGGTCGTCGGCGAGCGAGGCCAGCAGGCGCTCATAGGAGGAGTCGAAGTGGTCGCGCAGGGTGCGCGCGCTGGCGGCGAAGCCGGGCGCCATCGAGGCCTCGAACAGGGCGTCGGCGGCGTGGGCGGCCACGGCCGAGAACGTGTCCGGGCGCTGCATCGCCGCGACCAGGGCCCCGTAGCCGCCGGAGGAGTGGCCGCTGACCCCGCGGCCGGAGGGCTCGTCGAGGGTCGGGTAGCGGGAGTCGACGAAGGCCACGATCTCGTCGCAGAGGTAGGACTGGTAGCGGCCGGTCGCCGGGGAGTCGAGGAACTGCGAGCCGCCGTAGGTCGTCCAGGCGTCGACGA
>CAZARJ010000201.1:0-4011 GCA_964487515.1 uncultured Conexibacteraceae bacterium
CCCTGCTCGACGACGTGGTGCGCCGCGGCGAGCAGGCGCGCGAGGAGGTGAGCCGGCGCGGCAGCGCCGCCCGGCGCCAGGTCACCCGGCGCGGCGAGGAGGCCACGGCCCGCCTCGCGGACGCGCTCGCCGAGCTGCGCAGCGCCGACGCCGAGGGCATCGACCGGCTCGCCGAGCGGCTGGCCGCGGTCGAGGCGAGGCTCAGCGCCTTGGAGGCGCGCGCGCGGGCCGAGCCGACGCCAGACGCGGGCGATGAAGGGGCCAGGCCTAACCCTCAAGCCGAGGGTGAGGCTAAACCTGAGAAAGGGCTTGACTGAGCGGTGTCTGGGGGCCGGCGCATACTGATCGCCGGGATCGCCAGCCACTGGGGGAGCGAGCTGGCCCGGAGCCTCGGCCGCGACCCGGAGGTCGAGCGGGTGATCGGGATCGACAGCGTGCGGCCGTCCGTCCCGCTGCCGGGCGCCGAGCTCCTCGAGGCCGACATCCGCACCCCGGCCGCCGGCCGCCTGATCGCGGCCGCGGGCGCCGACACGCTCGTCCACGCCGGGATCGTCTGGTACCCGGAGCCGGACAAGCCGGCCCGGGCGCTGCACGACATCAACGTGATCGGCACCCTGAAGCTGCTGGCGGCCTGCGAGCGCAGCCCGACGATCGAGCGGATCGTGGTCCGCGGCTCGGCGGCGATCTACGGCTGCGAGCCCGCCGGGCCCTCCTTCTTCAGCGAGGAGATGGCGCGCTCGTTTCCCCTCCGGACGCGCTTTCAGCGCGACATCGGCGAGCTCGAGGGCTACTTCGAGAACTTCGCCCGCCGCAACCCGCACGTCGCCTGCTGCATGCTCCGCTACCAGCCCGAGCTGGGGCCCGGTCTCGCCACGCCCCTGGTCCGCTACCTGTCGCTGCCGGTGGTGCCGGTGCAGCTCGGCTTCGACCCGCGCCTGCAGCTCCTGCACGCCGACGATGCGACCGGGGCCCTGCGGGCGGCGGCGCTGCGGCCGCTGCGCGGCGCGGTCAACGTCGCTCCCACCGGCTCGATCTCGCTCTCGCACGTCCTGCGCCTGCTCGGCCGCCGGGCGCTGCCCGTCCCGCACCCGCTCTTCGGACCCGCGATGGCCCGGCTCGGCGGCGGGCTCGGGGTCGGCCCGCTGCAGGGCGACGCGGTGCGGCTGCTGCGCTACGGCCGCGGCGTCGACAACGCGCGGCTGACGCGGGAGCTGGGCTACGAGCCGCGCTACGACGCCGCCGGCGCGATCCGCGAGCTCGCCGCAAGCGGGGAGGCCCGCCGTCCGGCGCCGTCCCTGCCGCCGGGGCTCGGCCGGCTCACGGAGCGCCTCGCGCGAGCGGTGCGATGAGCGGCGCGACGGCTTCCGGCGGCCCGGCCCGGCCCCTCCCCGAGCTGCTGGTCCGCTTCCTCGGCGCCCTGCGCGAGGGGGTCGAGGGAGGGCTCGAGCCGCTGGCGGCCGCGGAGGCGGCGGCGGCCGAGCTGCCGCGCAAGCCGCGCGCGGCGGTCGAGCGGCTGGCCCGGCGCTCGCGGGGCGACTATCACGAGGACGAGTGGGGCTTCGACGAGGAGTTCGCGGAGGCCGCCTACCCGCTCTTCGAGCTCCTCTACGACCACTGGTGGCGGGTCGAGGCCGAGGGGGTCGAGAACGTGCCCGCGCACGGGCGGGCGATGCTGGTCGCCAACCACGCCGGGTCGCTGTTCCCCTTCGACGCCTCGATGATCACCGGGGCGATCATGAAGGAGCACCCGCTGCCCCGCTGGCCGCGCTTCATGGTCCTCGACTGGGCCTTCGAGCTGCCGTTCCTGTCCGCCTTCATGCGCCGCGTGGGCGGGGTCGCGGCGAGCCCCTACAACGCGACCAGGATCCTCAGCCACGACGAGCTGATGATGGTCTTCCCCGAGGGCGTGAAGGGGACCGGCAAGCCGTTCGCGGAGCGCTACCGCCTGCAGCGCTTCGGCCGCGGCGGGTTCGTGGAGGTGGCGCTGCGGACCGGCTCGCCGATCGTCCCGATCGCGGTCGTCGGCTCGGAGGAGATCTACCCGAAGCTGGGCGAGAGCAGGCTGCTCGCCCGCGCCGTCGGAGCGCCGTTCGTGCCCCTCACGCCGACCTTCCCCTGGCTCGGGCCGCTCGGCCTGGTGCCGCTGCCGTCGCGGTGGCGGATCGAGTTCTGCGAGCCGATCGACGTCGCGGCGCTCGGCGGGCCGGAGGACGCCGCCGACCGGACGCTCGTCTTCGAGCTCTCCGAGCGGGTCCGCGAGGCGATTCAGGCGAAGCTCTACGAGGCCCTGGTCAAGCGCGGCCCGGTCTTCGCCTGATCGCCCGCCGCGGTTCCGGCGGTGGCGCTTCATATGATCGGCCGGTGCTTCGCTCACCAGCGATTGAGGCGCTCGCCGACGTCGTCGAGGCCGGCGGGCTCGTCAGCGCCCGCTCGGCGGGCGTGGTGCTCGTCTCCGGCGGGCCGGACTCGGCCTGCGCGGCGGCGGCGCTCGTCGCCCACTGCGGACCCGAGTCGGTCGCCGCGCTGCATCTCAACTACGCCCTGCGCCCCGACTCCGACGAGGACGAGCGCGCGGCGCGGGCGCTCTGCGCGAAGCTGCGCATCGATCTGCACGTGGAGCGCCCCGACCTCGGCGCCGGCAACGTCCAGGCGCGCGCCCGCCGGGCCCGCTACGCCGCCGCCGAGGCGCTGCGCGAGCGGCTCGGCGCCGACTGGATCGCGACCGGCCACACGCGGACCGATGTCGCCGAGACCGTGCTCTACCGCCTCGCCGTCTCCCCGGGCACCCGGCCCCTGCTCGGCCTGCCGCCCCGCAACGGCCGCATCGTGCGTCCGCTGCACACGATCGCCCGCGAGGAGACCCGGGCGGTCGCCGAGGAGGCGGGGCTGCCCTTCGTCGACGATCCGAGCAACGAGTCCCCGGACTACGCCCGCAACCGGATCCGCAACGAGATCCTGCCCGTGCTGGGCCAGATCGGCCGCGAGGCGGAGCGCAACATCGCCGCCACCCACGCCGAGCTGCACGAGGAGGCGGAGCTGCTCGCCGGCCTCGTCGAGGAGGCGCTGGAGGACGCGGGCGCCGGCGGCGACGCGGTCAGCATCGACGCCGCCGCGCTGGCGCCGATGCCCGCGGGCCTGCGGCGCCTGGTGCTGCGCGAGCTGGCGGGGCGGGCGGCGGGGCGGCCGGTGCCGTTGAGCCGTGCCCGGGCGGCGCAGATCGCGGCGCTCGCGAGCCGGCCGGAGGGGGGAGAGATCGAGCTCGGCGGTGGGCTGAGCGCGATCTGCGAGGCGGGCCGGGCGCGCTTCAGCAGCGCCGCCTCGCCGGCCCCCGATCCGGTCTGGATCCGGGTTCCCGGAGCGGGTCGCTTCGGCGCCTGGGACCAGCGCGCCGAGATCCGTGAGGGGCCCGTGCCGCCCGAGGGTCCCGGCCTGGCGACGCTCGATGCGGCGGCGCTGGGCGAGCGGGTCGAGGTGCGCTCCTGGCGCAGCGGCGACCGCATGCGGCCGCTCGGACTCGGCGGCAGCAAGAGCCTTCAGGATCTGTTCACCGACGGCGGCGTGCCGCGTTCGGCGCGCGCGCTGGTGCCGGTCGTCGCCGCTGCCGACGGCCGGATCGCCTGGCTGGCCGGGGTCGCGGTGGGCGACGAGTTCAAGCTCCGCGACGACACCCGCTTCGTCGCCGTGATCAGCGCCCGCCCGGCGGGCTCCCCGCTCCCCGAGCTCGCCGGACGGCGACCCGCGGTCTCGATGCGCGCCGGGACCGCGCCGCCGCCGATGGGCGAGCCGTGAGCGACGGCGCGCCCCGGATCGGGGAGACGTTGATCGAGGGCGAGCGCCTGCACGCGCGGGTGCGCGAGCTCGGGGCCGAGATCGAGGCCGACTACCGGGATCGCGACCTCGTGCTGGTCGGCGTCCTCAAGGGCGCGCTGATCTTCATGGCCGACTTGATGCGCTCCCTCTCGGTGCCCTGCGAGATCGAGCTGATGGCGGTCTCCAGCTACGGATCGGCGA
>CAZARJ010000202.1:0-4004 GCA_964487515.1 uncultured Conexibacteraceae bacterium
TAGAGCGCTTCTCTGATAAGGAAGAGGTCCCTGGTTCGAATCCAGGATCGCCCATTTGCGGCGGATGCAGATTTACGGCGTCAGCTTCGACATGGTCGGCAAGCAGCCGATCGTGCTGCTGAAGACGACCGACGGCAATCGATTCCTGCCGATCTGGATCGGCCATCCGGAGGCTGCCGCGATCCTGATGAAGCTGCAGGGCGCCGGCACGCCGCGGCCGATGACCCACGACCTGCTCGCCGAGATCCTCGAGCAGATGAACGCCAAGTGCGAGCGGATCGCCGTCACCGAGCTGCGCGACAACACGTTCTTCGCCACGATCACGCTCGACATCGACGGCCGCGAGGTGGAGATCGACTCCCGCCCCTCCGACGCACTGGCGCTGGCGGTCCGCTGCGACGCGCCGATCTACGCGGCGGAGGAGGTGATCGAGGAGTCCTCGATCGAGTTCGAGCACGAGGTCGAGGACCAGGAGGAGGTCGTGGAGAAGTTCAAGGACTTCCTCGAGGACGTGACCCCGGAGGACTTCGCCGGCGGCGGCGACGAGCCGCGCGATCCCTGAGGGCCGCGGCGGCTCAGCGCAGGGCGATCTCGAGCGCCCGCTCGGCGAAGCGCTCGAAGCTGATCCCGGCCGCCTCGGCGGCCATCGGCAGCAGCGAGGTGTCGGTGAAGCCGGGGATCGAGTTCACCTCGAGCACCTGCGGGCCCGCCTCGGGGCCGAGGATCAGATCCACGCGCGCGAAGGCCTCGCAGCCGAGCGCCTCCCAGGTTCGCAGGGCGACCTCGCCGACCCGCTCCGCCTGCGCGTCGCCGAGCTCGGCCGGGCAGCGGTAGGCGGTGCGTCCGATCTCGTAGCGGGCCTCGTAGTTGAACTCGTCGCCCCGCTCGGGGATCGCCTCGACGATCGGCAGGACCTCGCCGTCGAGGATCGAGACAGCGAGCTCGCGGCCGCTCACGTGCCGCTCCAGCAGCACCCGGTCGTCGTAGCTGAGCGCGGCGACGATCGCGGCCGGGACCTCGTCCGCCCCCCCGGCGAAGCGGACGCCGAGCGCCGAGCCCTGAGCCGCCGGCTTGACGACCAGAGGCAGCCCCAGGCCAGCCTCGATCTCGGCCAGCGCGTCGGCGGCGCCGAGCTCGCGGAAGGCCGCCGCGCCGAAGCCGACCCAATCAGGAGTTGGAATTCCTGCATCGCGCATCCGGTGCTTGGACTGGAGCTTGTCCATGCAGAGCACGCAGGGGGCGACGCCGGGACCGGTGTAGGGGATCCCGAGCAGCTCCAGCAGCGACTGCACCGTGCCGTCTTCGCCGCCGGGCCCGTGCAGGGCGATGAAGGCGGCGTCCGGCCGCTGACCCTTGAGCGTGGTGACGAGCGCCTCGTCGGCGTCGATCGCGACGACCTCGTGCCCGAGCGCCGCCAGCGCGTCCTCGACCCGGGCCCCGGAGCGCAGCGAGACCGCCCGCTCCAGCGACCGCCCGCCCTTCAGGACCGCGACCTTCACAGCTCGCGGGCGCGGCGCTGGAAGGGGACCACCTGGCCCGGGTCCCCGTCCGCCTCGCCGCCGGCCTCCCCGGGCGTCGCGCCCCCCGCGCCCCCGACCGCCCGGTGCTCGCCGGTCATCGTCTCGTAGAGGGCGACCTGCTCGTCGACGACGGCCCCGATCCGGCGCACGCCCTCGCGGATCTCGTCCGCCGTCTGGGCGGAGAAGTTGAGCCGCATCGAGCCGCTGCCGCGCCCGTCCGCGTAGGCGCCGCTGCCGGGCACGAAGGCGACGTTCTCGCGCAGCGCCTTGGCGAGCAGGTCGGTGGTGTCGATGTAGGGGGGCAGGGTCGCCCAGACGAAGAGCCCGCCGCGCGGCTCCGACCAGCTCGCCTGGGCGGGGAAGTAGCTCTCCAGCGCCGCCAGCATCGCCGCCAGCCGCTCGCGGTAGACCCCGGTCAGCTCCTCGACGTAGGCGCGCCAGCGGCCCTCGGCGAAGTACTCGCGGACGAAGAACTGGCTCAGCGTTGAGGTGCAGAGGTCCCCCGCCTGCTTGCCGAGCACCAGCTTCGACGTGATCGGAGCCGGCGCGCAGACCCAGCCGACCCGAATCCCGGGGGAGAGGATCTTGGAGAAGGTGCCGACGTAGAGCACGTAGTCGCCGCCGTCGAGCGCGTACAGGGGCGGCAGCGGCTCGCCCTCGTAGCGGAGCAGCCCGTAGGGGTTGTCCTCGATCACGAGGATCTCGCGCTCGCGGGCCAGCGCGACGAGCCGCCGCCGGCGCTCCAGGCTCATCGTCGCCCCGCCCGGGTTCTGGAAGGTCGGCACGGCGTAGATGAACTTCGGCCGCCGCCCCTCGGCGTCGAGGCGCGCGAGCAGCTCCTCGAGCGCGTCGATCGACATCCCGTCCCCGTCGAGCTCGATCTGGCGCACGTCGGCCTCGTAGGAGCAGAAGACGGAGAGCGCGCCCGGGTAGGAGGGGCCCTCGGCGACGATCACGTCGCCGGGATCGATCAGCGCCTTGCAGATCAGGTCGATCGCCTGCTGGCCGCCGGTGGTGACGAGCACCTCGTCCTCCTCGGCGTCCATGCCCTCGGCCGCCATCACCTCGGCGATCACCCGCTTCGTCTCCGCGAAGCCCTCGGTCGGCCCGTACTGGAGCGCCTTCGCCGCCGACTCCTGCGCGATCCGGGTCATCTGGGCGGCGAACGACTCCGGCGGGAAGGTCGAGGTGTCGGGGAAGCCGCCCGCCAGCGAGATCACCTCGGGACGGGAGGTGATCGCCATCAGGTCGCGCATCGCCGAGGATCGCATCGCCCTGGTGCGCGTAGCGAACAGGCTCCCGTAGCGGGCGACGTCGCGGCTGGTCGTGTGCCCGCGCCGCGCCGCGCGCCTGCCCGAGCGCGCCTGCGCGGGGCCCTCGGCCGCGCGCTCGGAGCCGGTCCGGGCGGCCCCGCCGTCCGCGCCGTCGCGCTCCTCTTCGGGGCTGGGATGGGCGGCGTCCATGCCCGAAGTGTCCACCAAAGCGCGGCCGTCGCGCGTCGATCGTCTAGCCTGCCCGCGCGATGGACCTGTTCATGGCGATCTGCCAAGCGCTCGGCGTGGCCCTCGCGATCGGGATCGGCGGCGCGCTCGTCGCGCTCTTCGTCTCCGCGATGGCGAGCCTCGAGGCCGGGATCGACCCGGCGGGGACCGACTTCTCCTTCGCCGCCGAGACCTGGTACCTGGTCGTCCTCTTCGTGCTCCTCGTCGCCGGCATGCTCGCCCGCGGCCGCGATCAGCTGCGCCAGTGGTTCCTGCTGCCGCTGGCCGCCGCGGGCGCGATCGCCGGCGGCGCCTCGCTGGCCGAGGAGGGCGAGCCCGTCGTCATCGGCCTGATCGTCGGGGCGCTGGCGACCGCCGCGGCGGGCTACCTGGCCCTCCAGGTGCTCGACGGAGCGATCCGCCGCACGCGCGCCGCGGCCGACTCCGACGCCCTCTCCGACGCCGCCAACACGCTCACGATCGCCTTCACCTTCGGCGGGATCGCGCTCGCCGCGATCTGCCTCTTCCTGCCGCCCGCCGCGCTGCTTCTGGCGGCGGCGCTGATCGTCGTCGCGGTCGGCCGCCGCCGCCGCGCGGAGCAGAAGTACGAGGGGCTGCGGATCCTGCGCTGAGCGCCCGCCCGGCCGCCGCCCGCGCTCTGCAAACCTGAATCGCGTGCAACGGAAGCTGATCCTCGTCGTCGTCGACTCGCTGCGCGGCGACATGCTTCGCCGCGCGATCCGCGCCGGCTCCGCGCCGACGTTCCGGCGCCTGCACGATCGGGCCGAGCTGCGCGCCGACTGCGTCTCGTCGTTTCCCTCCGTCACCCCCGTCTGCACGGCGGAGATCTGCACCGGCGCCCGCCCCGACCGGCACCTGATCACGGGCATGAACTGGTACCGGCGCGCCGAGCAGCGCTACGTCGAGTACGGCTCGAGCTTCGAGGCGACGCGCGCCTTCGGCCTCTTCCGCAGCCTCTACGACACGGTCTACAACCTCAACA
>CAZARJ010000203.1:0-3993 GCA_964487515.1 uncultured Conexibacteraceae bacterium
CTCGCCGGCGCTCCAGCGCTCGTAGAAGGGATGCTCGAGCACGTCGTGGCGGCGGCGCGCCTCCTCGATGCGCTCCCAGACGGACGGGCGGGACTCGGACATGACGTTCGCTCCTCGGGGCTCGGGGTCGGACCGCGAGCATATCCGGCCGTCCCGTCGCCGTGGGATCGCCGGCGGCCGCGCCCGCCGGGAACGTCCGCTCTACCATGCTCGCGCCGTGCGCCCCTCCCGACCCGACATCGCCTTCCCACCCTTTCCCCCTTCGGTGAGCTGGATCGGCGGTGAGGTGCCGGCCGGCGAGCGGCTCACCGCCCGGGGGCCGCTTCTGGTCCACTTCTTCGAGGTCGGGGAGCTGAGCGGCGTGCGCACGCTGCCCTTCGTGGCGGCGCTCGACCGGGCGCTCTCGGGAGCGGGGCTGAACGTGCTCGGCGTGCACTCCCCCCGCTCCGGCCTGGCCCGCTCCGACGCCGACCTCGAGGCGGCGCTGCGCCGGCTCGAGGTGCCGTTCCCGGTCGCCAACGACGCCGAGTACCGGCTCTGGCACGCCTACGGCTGCCAGGGCTGGCCGTCGAGCTTTCTCTGGGGCCGCGGGGGCACGCTGCGCTGGGTGCGCTTCGGCGAGGGCGCCTACCACGAGACCGAGGGCGCGGTGCGCGCCGAGCTGCGCGCCGGCGACGAGGAGCGGGAGCTGCCGGGCTCGGTGCTGGACCCGCCCCCGGAGGGGCCGCCGCCCCGGCTCGAGCGCCCCAGCGAGGAGGTCTTCCCGGGCGGCGATCCCGACCGCGCCTGGACCCCGGGGCGGGCCGGCGAGCCGCTCGAGGTCGAGTACGCCGGCGGCGGCGCGTGGGCGGCGCTGAGCGGCCCCGGCGGGGTCGAGGTGCGCATCGACGGCGAGCTGGCGGGGACCGTCGACGTGCGCGAGCCCGGCCTCTACGAGCTCACCAAGCACGACCGCCACGGCGCGCACGAGGTCTCGCTGACCCCCGGCGACGGCGTGCGGATCTGGTCGCTCAGCTTTGCGCCCGGCGTCGTTTAGCGCGCCCGGCGTCGTTTAGCGCGCCCGGCGTCGTCCAGCGCGCCCGGCGTCGCCTAGTTCGCCCGGCGTCGTCCAGCGCGCCCGGGTGACAGCGCTCCGTGCCCGCCCGGCACCGAGCTTGCACTTCTCCGGACATGGCACGCGTTTCGGCAAGGTCGGCGGCGAGAGGTTTGGGAAGCGGCGCGCGAGCTTGCACTTCTCCGGATATGGCACGCGTTTCCACAAAGTCGAGGGGATCGGGCGTGGGCGGCGAGCGTGCGAGCGGGAGCGATTTCCCTCCCTCCCCTCCTTCCCGACAGCCGCCCAACCACTCGACCCGCGTCCCGGCTGGCGAACGTCACCCCGGCCGGCAACCCGGCCAAACCCCGCCCCTCCGGCGGAGCGAGCGGACGCCCGACCGGCATGTGCCGCCGACGAGCCCGAGCAGCGCGCCTGGCTCAGCTCGCGCCGGCGGCGGCGAGGTCGGTGCGGATCGGCTTCGGCAGCATGAAGCGCACCGACTCGTCGATCGCCCGCAGCTCGGTGATCTCCGTGGTGCCGCGGTCGCGGAACATCTCGACCAGCTCGGTGACGAGCTCCTCGGGGGCGCTCGCGCCGGAGGTGATGCCGACCGTGTCGACCCCGTCCAGCCACTCCTCCTCGACCTCCGCCGCGCGGTCGATCAGATACGCCGCGGTGCCCAGCTCGCGGGTCACGTCCACGAGTCGGTTCGAGTTCGACGAGTTCTTGGAGCCGATCACCAGCACCAGGTCGCAGTCGGAGGCGAGCTGCTTGACCGCGAGCTGGCGGTTGGTCGTCGCGTAACAGATGTCGTCGGCCTTCGGGCTGGTGATGTTGGGAAAGCGCTCCCGCAGGCGCGCGATGATCCCGGCCGTCTCGTCGACCGAGAGCGTCGTCTGGGTGATGAAGGCGACGCGGTCCGGGTCGGGGACCTCGACCCGGTCGACGTCCTCGGCGGTCTCGACGAGCAGGATCGAGTCCGGGGCCTCGCCGGTGGTCCCCTCGACCTCCTCGTGGCCGTCGTGGCCGATCAGGATGATCGTGTAGCCCTCCTTGGCGAAGCGCCGCGCCTCGACGTGGACCTTGGTTACCAGGGGGCAGGTGGCGTCGACGGTGCGCAGGCTGCGGTCGGCCGCGTGCTCCTTGACCGCCGGCGAGACGCCGTGGGCGCTGAAGACGAGCCGCGCCCCCTCGGGGACCTCGTCGACCTCGTCGACGAAGATCGCGCCCCGCTTGGTGAGCTCCTTGACCACGTGCTTGTTGTGGACGATCTCCTTGCGCACGTAGATCGGCGGCCCGTGCAGCTCGAGCGCGTGCTCGACCGTCTGCACGGCCCGGTCGACCCCGGCGCAGTAGCCGCGCGGCGCCGCGAGCAGGACACGGGACGGAACGTTCAGGGTGCCATCTGCCATCCCCACAAGGGTAGCGACGCAATCCTCCCGGGCCCTCCCCGGGCGGCGGCAGCGACACCGCACGCGCGCTACGTTAGACGCATGACGCAGGCTCACATGGATCGGCTCACGGCGCTGGACGCGTCGTTTCTGACCAACGAGTCCCCGCGCAGCCACATGCACATCGGAGCGCTGACGATCTTCGCCGGTCCGGCGCCCAGCTACGAGGAGCTGCTGGATCACGTCAAGAGTCGCCTGCACCTGGTCCCGCGCTACCGGCAGAAGCTCGCCGTCCCGCCGCTCGAGACCGGCCGGCCCTTCTGGGTCGACGACGAGCAGTTCAACATCGGCTACCACGTCCGGCACTCGGCGCTGCCGCCGCCCGGCGGCGAGGCGGAGCTGCGGCGGATCGCGGCCCGCGTCTTCTCCCAGCAGCTCGACCGCACCAAGCCGCTCTGGGAGCTGTGGCTGATCGAGGGCCTGCGCGAGGGCCACTTCGCCCTGATCTCGAAGACGCACCACGCACTGATCGACGGGATCGCCGGGGTCGACATCGGCACGGTTCTCTTCGACCTGGCACCCACGACCGAGGCGGCGCCCGCGACGGAGGAGTGGACCCCGCAGCCCGAGCCCTCCCGCGCGACCCTGGCGATGCACGGCCTCGAGGCGGCGAGCCGCGCGCCCCTCGACCTCGCCCGGCGCGCGATCTCGGCGGCGACCTCGCCGCGCAACGCAGCGCGCCGCGCCCAGGACTTCGCCGAGGCGTTCGGCGAGGTCGCCCGCGAGCTCGCGAGCCCGGCCCCGGACGTCCCCCTCAACCGCCCGATCGGGCCGCACCGCCGCTACGCCTGGGTGCGCGGGGAGCTCGCCGACTACAAGCGGATCAAGTCGGCGCTCGGGGGCACCGTCAACGACGTCGTGCTCAGCGTGGTCGCCGGGGCGCTGCGGCGCTGGCTGCACGCCCGCGACGTGCGCACGCAGGGGCTCGAGCTGCGCGCCCTGGTCCCGGTCTCGATCCGGGCGACCGACGAGCACGGCCAGCTCGGCAACCAGATCCTCGCCGTGCGCGGTCCGCTGCCGGTCTACGTCGCCGACCCGGTGGTCCGGCTGCGCACGGTGCGGGAGGCGATGGAGGGGATCAAGTCCTCGAAGAAGGCGCTCGGGGCCGAGATGATCACCCGCTTCAACGACTTCGCGCCCCCGACCCTGCTCGCCCAGGCCGCGCGGCTGAACTTCTCCACCCGCCTCTTCAACCTGATCGTGACCAACGTCCCGGGGCCGCAGATCCCGCTCTACGTGCTCGGGCGCGAGCTGCTCGACGTCTTCCCGATCGCCTTCCTGCCCGAGAACCACGCGCTCGCGATCGCGATCATGTCCTACAACGGCAAGATCGACTTCGGGCTCCTCGGCGACTTCGACTCGATGGACGACATCGACTCGCTCGCCGACGGGATCGAGGCCGAGCTGGACCTGCTGCTCGAGGCCGCGGCCGCCCGCGAGGGCTCCTCCGGGAACGGGGGCGCGAACGTGCGCAGGGGGAAGCAGGCCAAGGGCGGGGCGGCGAAG
>CAZARJ010000204.1:0-3939 GCA_964487515.1 uncultured Conexibacteraceae bacterium
CCGAGGCGCCCAGCGACGCGAAGGGTGAGCATGGCCAACGATCGAATCGAACAGCTGCGCGCCGTCAGGTTCCCGACCGAGCGCCGCGGCGGCTACGACCGCGCCGCCGTCGACCGCTACCTGGGGCAGATCGCCGACTGGCTCGAGACCGGCGGTGAGGACGAGGCCCGCAGGGAGCTCGTCCAGCGCGAGCTGGAGCGGGTCGGCGAGCGCACCGCGACGATCCTCGCGACCGCCGAGGAGAGCGCCGAGAGCGTCCGCTCCGAGGCCGCGGCCGAGGCGGAGCGTCTGCGTGGCGAGGCGGAGCGCGAGGCGGCCGAGCTGCGCAGCTCGGCGGACTCCTACGCGACCGAGACCCGCAGCGCCGCCGACGAGCACGCGCGCCAGGCGGGCGAGGAGGCGGCGGCCGAGGCGCAGAGGGTCCGCGAGGAGGCCGACGCGCACGCCGAGAGCGCCCGCGAGCGGGCGGCGGGGCTTGTTCGGGACGCGGAGGCCGAGGCGGCCGAGCGGACCCGCGGCATCGAGCAGGAGATCGCGGCGCTGGTCCGCAAGCGGCGCCAGGTCGTAGCCAACCTCGAGCGGCTCGCCGCCGAGCTGAAGCTGGCGATCGAGGGTCCCGGCGCCCAGGACCTCGAGCTGCCCGAGCGGGTGGCCGCGGCCGCGGCCGGGGACCGGGAGGCCGGCGGGGACGCCGAGCAGGTCACCGAGGTCGTCCCGGCGCCGGAGGTCGGCGACGAGGTCGTCGGCGGCCGGGCCACGGACGAGGAGGAGCGCGACGAGGAGGAGCGCGAGCGCGAGCGACGCCGGCGGGCATACGATTCGGTCGAGCAACCGACCGAGGACAGCAACCTGACGGAGCTTCTGTAGGCGCGATGGACGAGGCGAGCGGAATCGAGCGGGCACCGGGGCCGGCGGAGGCGGCCGCCGCGGCGCGCGCGGGCGGTCCCGAGCGCCACCACGAGAAGGTCGCCGAGCAGGGCAAGCTCGAGGTCCGGCGGCGGGTCGAGATCCTGCTCGACGCCGGCAGCTTCTCCGAGGAGGGCCTGCTCGCCAACTGGGAGCAGGAGGGCCTGGGCGCCGACGGCGTCGTCACCGGCCTGGGCACGATCGGCGGCCGCCAGGTCGCGCTGATGGCCAACGACCCGACCGTGAAGGCCGGCTCCTGGGGCGCGAAGACGGTCGAGAAGATCATCCGCATCCAGGAGCGGGCGCTCGCGCTGGAGGTGCCGATGATCTACCTGGTGGACTCGGCCGGCGCCCGGATCACCGACCAGGTGGAGATGTTCCCCGGCCGGCGCGGCGCGGGCCGGATCTTCCACAACCAGGTCCGGATGTCCGGCGTCGTGCCGCAGGTGTGCGTGCTCTTCGGCCCCTCCGCGGCCGGCGGCGCCTACATCCCCGCATTCTGCGACGTGGTCGTGATGCGGGACGGCAACGCCTCGATGTACCTGGGCTCGCCGCGCATGGCGGAGATGGTGATCGGCGAGCGGGTGACGCTCGAGGAGATGGGCGGGGCGCGGATGCACACCGGCGTCTCCGGCTGCGGGCACTTCCTCGCCGCGAGCGACGAGGAGGCGATCGAGCTGGCGCGCTCCTACCTCGCCTACATGCCGGCGAGCTTCCGCGAGGCGCCGCCCGCCACCCCGCCGGCCGAGCCCGACACGGAGGCCCGGCCATCCGCGGTCATCCCCGACGACGAGAAGACGCCCTTCGACGTCAAGCGGCTGATCGCGGGGATCTGCGACCGGGGCACGTTCCTGGAGGTGCACGCGCGCTGGGCGAAGGAGCTGGTGGTCGGCTTCGCGCGCCTGGACGGGCGCGCGATCGGGATCGTCGCCAATCAGCCGAAGCAGAAGGGCGGCGTGCTGTTCGTCGACTCCGCGGACAAGGCGGCGCGCTTCATCGAGACCTGCAACGCCTTCAACGTGCCCCTGCTCTTCCTCGCCGACGTGCCCGGGTTCATGATCGGCAAGGCGGTCGAGCGCCAGGGGATCATCCGCCATGGCGCGAAGATGATCAGCGCGATGAGCGCGGCGACGGTGCCGAAGCTCTCGGTGATCGTCCGCAAGGCCTACGGCGCCGGCCTCTACGCGATGGCCGGCCCCGCCTTCGAGCCCGACTGCTGCATCGCCCTGCCCGGCGCGCAGGTGGCCGTGATGGGCCCCGAGGCGGCGATCAACGCCGTCTACTTCAACCGGATCCAGGCGATCGGGGACGAGGACGAGCGGACGGCCTTCGTGGCCCGGCTGCGCGAGGAGTACGCGGCGGACATCGACATCCTCCGCCTCGCCTCGGAGCTGGTCATCGACGCGGTGATCGAGCCCGACGAGCTGCGCGCTGAGCTGATCCGCCGCTTCGCGGCGGCGGAGTCGAAGGCCCGTCCGCGGCCCGAGCGCCACAACCCGATCACGCCGGTCTGAACACGCCCCTCCCTCGCGCCGGGGCCCACGAGCGGGTACGCGAACCGCAAGTGCGCCCGGTGGGGCGTGCGTCCGACCGTGCCGGCATTGCATTACGCCGGCATTGCTCGACCCGGCGGGGGTTCAGGCGGGCTTCCGGCGCCGGCTGAGGTCGCGATCGAGCAGGTGGATCACCGCGACCGCGAGCCCGGCGGCCCGCTCGATCGCCGGTTCATCCAGGACGCCGGGGACGTCGGCGGGGCTGTGATGGTCCGCGGGCAGCGCTCGGCCGGGCTCGCGAGAGGTGATCGCCAGGGCCGGATACCGGTGCGCACGGGCGACGAAGGCGGCGCTCGTCCGGCCGTCGCGGAGCGGGGCGGGTGGACGGTCCTCGCCGCCCTCGCGGGCGGCGGTCGCGACGGCCTCGCAGAGCCCGACCAGCTCGCGGTCCAGGGGCAGGCTGATCGCCGGCCCCTGTGAGGTGAGAAAGCGCGGCTCGCCGCGGCCGACGGACTCGAAGGAGATGAAGCGCGTCCGCTCCCGCTCGAGCTCGCGGCGGTGCGCGCGCAGGAAGGCCCGCATGCCCTCCATCGTCGTCTCGCCGCCGCCGATCAGCAGCGCCTCGACCGTGACGGCCTGCGGCGGATCGGCGTCCAGCCGCCGCAGCGCCTCGAGCAGGGCGGCGACGCCGGAGGCGTTGGCGTTCGCCCCCGGGGCCGGGGGCGAGAGCGCGATCTCCCCGAGCGCGAAGCACCCGAGGATCAGGATCAGGGTCTGCGGGAGTTGCAGGATCGGCAGCCATCCCCAGTCGAGGCCCGCCATCCGCGCGCCGAGCACCGGCAGCAGCAGGGCGATCGACCAGAACCAGAGACGCGTGGGGGAGGAGACGACGGGGAGCCGCCGCGCGAGGAGGTCGAGCAGGCGCATCGGCAGGCGGTTGTAGACGGCGCCGGTCCAGGGCGCGTCGAGGTTGGCGCAGAGGATCACCCGCTCGCGGCCGCCGGGCTCCCCGCGCCCTTTGGGCGTCGCCGTTGCGCGCGCGTAGACGTTCTGCGAGGCGCGCCGGAACGGGATCCGGCGGAGCAGATAGAAGCGCCCCGACAGGTCGAGGTAGGCCGAGGTGGCGGCGATCAGCACGAGCGCGAAGCCCAGCGCCGGGGAGACCGCCGCGAGCAGGCTGCCGGCCGCGGCGAGCAGGCAGTGCAGCAGGTGGACCGCCGCCCAGCGCGGATGCACGTGGATCGGCTCCGTGGCGACCCGCCGGCCGCCGCCCTCCAGCCGCCCGGCGAAGCGCTTCGCCGCCCGCCGTTCCGCGTCGCTGCCCGCCCGCCGGGCGCGGAACGAGCAGAGCAGCTCGACGTCCTCGCGAATCGCATCCCGCGCGCTCATCTCGCCGAGAGCATTACGGAGCGGCCTCCGCGGTGGCGCGGTACCCCCGGCGCGCCTAGACTCGCCGTGGCTCCAGCCCCCGTAGCTCAGCTGGATAGAGCGCCGGCCTTCTAAGCCGGATGTCGCAGGTTCGAATCCTGCCGGGGGCGTT
>CAZARJ010000205.1:0-2020 GCA_964487515.1 uncultured Conexibacteraceae bacterium
GCCCGGCGGCCGCCGCGGCGGCGCGCAGGGCGGCGTAGAGGGCCGGCGCCCGGCGGCGCTCCTCCGGCTCCAGCAGCGAGTTGCGCGAGGACATCGCCAGCCCGTCCGGCTCGCGCACCGTCGGCAGCACCTCGATCCGCGCCGGCAGCTCGAGGTCGCGGACCATGCGCTTGATCACGATCGCCTGCTGGGCGTCCTTCTGGCCGAAGTAGGCGACGGTGGGCCGGACCGCGATCAGCAGCTTGGCGACGATCGTGGTCACGCCCTGGAAGTGCTCGGCGCCGCGGCGCCGGGGCGCCCCGCAGAGCACGCCGGTGAGCCCGCTCACCGCGACCGTGGTCGCGAACCCGGGCGGGTAGACCTCCGCGGCGGTGGGGGCGTAGAGGACGTCGACGCCCGCCTCGGCGGCGAGCCGCTCGTCCCGCTCGGCGTCCCGCGGGTAGCGCTCGAAGTCCTCGCCGGGGCGGAACTGGGCCGGGTTGACGAAGGAGCTCATCACGACCCACTCGCATTCTGCGCGGGCCGCCGCGAGCAGCGAGGCGTGGCCCTCGTGCAGGTACCCCATCGTCGGCACGAGGCCGACCGTGCTGCCCGCGCGGCGCGGCTCGGCGAGCAGCTCGTGCAGCTCGGCGCGCGTCGTCGCCTTCCTCATCGTCCCGCCTCCGCGGCGGCCAGGTCGGCAGTGCGCGCGGCGAGGGCCGCGTACAGGTCCGCGAGCTCGGGGGCGAGCGCCGCGATCGCCTCCCCGTGCCGGCGTACCGTCGCCGCGTCGCCGCGCGCGATCGGCCCGGTGAGCGCCTCCGGCCCCCGCTCGGCCCAGTTCGCGGCGCTGCGCAGGACGAGCGGGGCGAGCAGCCCGCGGCCACCGGGTACCCCGGCCGCGTCGAGCAGGCGCACGGCGCTCTCCTCCAGGGCGACGAGGAAGTTGGACGCGATCGAGGCGGCAGCGTGGTAGGCGGCGCGCGCCTCCTCGGGGACCTCGAACGGCTCCAGACCGAGCCGCGAGGCGAGCGCGCGGGCCAGCTCCAGGGCGGCTTCGCTGGAGCCCGCGACCGCGGCCGCGGCCGCGCCGGGGTCCGACTCGCGGTCGGGGAACGTCTGAAGCGGGTGCAGCGAGAAGGCCTCCACCGGCGGCCCGGGGCCCGCCGCGGGGCCGCCGGTGCGGCCCGCGGGGGCGAGCGCGTCCAGGCCGCCGGCGCCGCTGGTGTGGCCGAGGAAGCGCAGCCCGGGCGCCGCCGCGAGCACGGCCCCGGCGGCGGTCTCGATCTCGCCGTCGGGCACGCAGAGCAGCGCGCAGGTCGCCGCCGCGCAGGCTTCGTCGATCTCCTCCCGGCCGGCGAGCGTGACCTCGACTCCGGCGCGCCGCGCGGCCCGCTCCAGCGAGCCGCCCACCCGCCCGCGCCCGACGATGACGACGGCTGGGAGCGCGGGGCTTTGAGCGCGGTCGGAGTGCATCCGTTCCAGTTCTCGCGGAGATACCGGACGGTCGGTGAAGTGGACGATCTGCGCGGCTTCGTCGTGGTCCACGCCCCAGGTGCCGAACCGGGCCGGCTCAGGGGTCGCGGCCACGCCGCGGCCCCGATCATACCCGCCCCGACGCCCGGGTCGCCCCGGATCGGGGGCGACGAGTCAGATCACGACGGCGTCGATGTCGTAGCGGGCAATCGTCGCGTCGGCGGTGAGCACCGGCACGGCGAGCGCTGCGGCCTGGGCGACGATCATGCGGTCGAACGGGTCCTCGTGCAAAGGGGGAAGCCGCGATACCGCCAACGCGTGAGCGTGCTCGATCGGGAGGCCGGAGATGCCGCTCAGCTCCATGCGCGACGGTACGTACCGCTCGGGAGGCTCCGGGAGCTCCAGCTTACCCAAGCCGTGCTTGATCGAGATCTCCCACGAGCTCGCGGCTGAAAGGAGGAGCTCCTGGTCCGGGTCCTCGGCGAGCGCCAGATGCGTGCCGAGCCGCTCCGGCTCCGTCTGCAGCCAGAGGAAGATGTGGGTGTCGAGCAGGACCATCGGCCGC
>CAZARJ010000205.1:2120-3644 GCA_964487515.1 uncultured Conexibacteraceae bacterium
CGGAGACAGCCAATACCATCGACGGGTGCCGATCTACGAATTCGAGTGCGGCGCCTGCGGCGAGCGGTTCGAGGACCTCGTCGCGGCGGGGACGGAGACGGCGCGGTGCCCGGCGTGTGGGGCCGCGGGGGCCGAGCGGCGGATCTCGTCGTTCGCCTACAGCCGCCAGCCGACCGCGGCCCAGCGCAGGCGCATGGAGGACCGGCGCGGCGTCGACCGCGGTGGCGCCCGCGAGCGCTTCCAGAAGGGGCTCGACCGCGCGCGGGGGCGAGATCGGGGGAGGGGATGAGCGACGGGCCCGGGGAGCCGGCCGCGGCGGCGCGCCGGGAGCGCCTGGTCGAGGTCTACCGGGAGGCGATCGACTGCCGCCGCTGCGCGCTCGCCGAGACCCGGACCCGGGTCGTGTTCGGAGCCGGCAACGCCGATGCCGAGCTGATGTTCGTCGGCGAGGGGCCGGGCGCCGAGGAGGACCGGCGCGGGCTGCCGTTCGTGGGCCGCGCCGGCGGCCTGCTGAGCGAGCTGCTGGGCGGGATCGGCCTGAGCCGCGAGGACGTCTTCATCTGCAACACGGTCAAGTGCCGCCCGCCCGGCAACCGCAACCCGGCCCCGGCCGAGCTCGAGGCCTGCCGGCCCTACCTGCTGAGCCAGGTGGAGCTGATCGAGCCCAAGGTGATCGCGACGCTGGGCAACTTCGCGACCAAGCTGATCACCGGCAGCGAGACCGGGATCACCCGCGTCCGCGGGGTGCCCCAGGAGCACCGGATCGGCGCCCGCGCGGTGCGCGTCTTCCCGATCATCCATCCCGCGGCGCCGCTGCGCACGCCGGCGATGATGGACACGATGCGGGCCGACTTCGCCGCCCTGCGCGAGTTGCTCGACGAGCCGGCGCCCGCCCAGCCGGGCGCGGCCGAGGAGCCGGCTGCCGCGGACCCGGGCGCCGACGATCAGCTCGACATCTTCGCCCCCTGAGCTGCGCCCCGCGGCCGGGAGCGGTCTAATTCCCGGCGTGGAGCGCACGACGACAACGGGACCGGAGGCGACGGAGGCGGTCGCCGCGCAGCTCGCCGAGCGCCTGCGCCCCGGCGACGTCGTCCTCGTCAGCGGCGAGCTGGGGGCGGGCAAGACGACCTTCGTGCGCGGCGCCGCCCGAGCTCTCGGGGTGAGCGAGCCGGTCACCTCGCCGACCTTCACGATCGGGCAGCGCTACGCGGGCCGCGTGCCCGTCTCGCACCTCGACCTCTACCGCCTGGAAGGATTAGAGGGCGAGGACCCCGGCCTGCTCGACGACTACCTGACCCCGGATGCGATCGCGTTCCTCGAGTGGCCGCAGGCGGCGCTGCCCCGGCTCGGGGAGATCGCGGCGCGGGTGCGGCTCGAGCATCGCGGCGGCGACCGGCGCGAGGTCACGATCGAGGCGGGCGCGGGATCGTGATCCTGGGCCTCGACACCGCGACCCCCGACACCGCCGTCGCGGTCCTCGACGGTGAGCGGGTGGTCTTCGACGCGGTGCGCGGTCCCGATCCG
>CAZARJ010000205.1:3654-3897 GCA_964487515.1 uncultured Conexibacteraceae bacterium
CGCGGCGCCGCCGGCGGCGCGGCGCCGGCTCGGGGCGCTCGCGGCGCGGGTGCGGCTCGCGCATCGCGGCGGCGCCCGGCGCGCGGTCACGCGCGAGGCGGGCGGCTGGGAGGCGATCGAGCGGATCTCGGTCGGCGCGGGGCCCGGCTCCTTCACGGGCCTGCGGATCGGCTTCTCCGTCGTCCAGGGGCTCGCCCAGGCGCGCCGCCTGCCGCTCGTCTCCGTTCCCAGCACCGCCGCCCT
>CAZARJ010000206.1:0-3875 GCA_964487515.1 uncultured Conexibacteraceae bacterium
GCGGGTCAGCTTGAGCACGAAGGGGCTCGAGCTGGCGGCGACGGGGTTGATCAGGCCGGACTTCATGGCGGGATCGAAGTCCCGATCGGCCAGCGTGTCGGCGCAGTCGCTGCCCTTCGGGCCGCTGGTGATCTCAAACGAGGTGGTCGAGCTGACCAGCTCATCCGGAGTCGGGTTGTCGGGGTCGGTGGCAGACCACGGCGACATCTCGCTGCTCACCGCCTTCGTCCCGCAGGTCGGCGGGTTGACGAGCGGCGCCCGGCTGCCGTCGTTGAAGTCAAGCGTCAGCTTCGAGAACGGCAGCTTCGGGTTGTCATCGAACGTCGTCGTCAGCTGTCCGGTCTCGGGATCGGTGGCGATCTCACCCGGCAGCTTCAGCTGGACGCCGTAGCGGTCGGAATCGGGTACCAGATAGATCGCCAGGGTCGAGTTGAACGGATTGTCGTCCTGCTTTGCCTGATAGATCCCGCCCTTCATCGGCTCCCGCATCAGCGGGGTGTCGATCGTGACCTGGCCGATCTTGGAGGCCTCGGGGCAGTCGGCGTCCGCGTCCCCACCGAGATTGATCTGATCGGGCGCGCAGCTCGCCAGCCCGTCGGCGGCGGCCGGGTTGACCGCCGTGCCCTCTGGGAGCGTGACGACGGCCTCCTTGAGGTTCGCCGTCGCCAGGCCCTTGGGGCTGTCGTTCTGCGGCAGCGAGAGCTCGACGTGGTAGCCGGAGGGGGTGTCGGCCTCGCTGCTCTCCGGCTGCACCTGAATGGTGGGCCGGAAGTCGAGCTTCTCGCAGCCGGTCACCGCCGGGTTGTCGTAGCTCGCGGTGGCGATCTCGTCCGGCTCCTGCCAGGAGTTGGCACGCACCGTCGTCGTCAGGTCACCGGCAGAGCAATCGGTCGGGTTGACCAAGAACGGCTTCTGCTCGGCGCCGCTCGTGGTGTGAGCCGGGGGCACGCCCCAGAGCTCGAGCCTCGTGCCGACGAGCGGCAGCGCCTGGCTGACGTAGTCGAGGCTGACCGAGATCCCGTTGTCCCCGGGTCGCACGCTGGCGGTCATGTAGACGGGCACCGTGACCGCGCGGAAGCCGAACTGGGCCGGCGCACCCTGCGGCGTCTTCACGTTGTAGACCGGTGTCGGAAGGTCGATCGCGTAGGTGGGGTACTGCAGGTGCAGGTACATCATCCCGACCTGCGTGGCCGCGGGGCAGCCATTCGCCCCGAAGTTCATCACCAGCGAGGGGTCACACTCGGCAACAGCTGTCGGGTTGCCGACGAAGCCTGCCGGCAGATCGACCGTCATGTTCTTGATGTTGCCGTCCGGAACCGTGTTCCCGGCGGTGTTCGTCGTCGTGTCGAACATCATCGCGTTGGTCACGGTGTAGGGAATCGCACCGGCCTGGATCTCGGGCTCTCCCGCCTGGTTCTCGACCGGCGCCTCGAACGACTGAAACCCGAACGCGCCGGCGCTCGCCGGCAGCAGCAGGGCAGCCACCGCGAGCGCCGCGGCGAGCACCATCCCGCCGATCGCGCCGCGGATCGCCGCTCCGGGAGAGTGGTGTTGGGTGGGCCTGCTTGACATCGGCTCGCTCCTGTTCGTTGCTGCTCGGAGGCTCGGCGCGTTGGGCCGGCCGCTCTCGCGTTCTGGGTGGTTCTGGCTCATCCGGGGGGTGCTGATCCGGGGGTTGCGCTTCAACCGGCCGATCACTTGGCCACCCCTCGGGCGCAGCGATCAGCTCGGCGGGCGGCGCGCCTATGGGTGCGCTTGACCTGCTTCGCGCGGCGGGTGACGCGCTTGGCCTTCCGCTTCTTGCCGTCCGCTCGCAGCCTCCGTGCCTGTCGCTTCAGCTTCCGGACCTTGTGCTTGGTCCGCTCGGCCTTGCGGTCGAGCTTCTTGCAGACACGGGCCGCCTGGTTGCCGCCACCCTCGTAGGTGGAGGTGCCGGGGTCGACGTCGGCCGGCGGCAGCGATGGCGGTCCCTGGCAGGCAGGGCCGCTGCAGGGCACGTCCGGCGGCGGGGGCTCGGGCAGCCCGCCGTCGACACGCGCGTCGTAGAGGTCGGCGTGGTCGTCGACGTCCCAGCCGCTCAGCCGCTCGTAGGTGCGGAAGAAGACGTCCTTGCCGTCGACGCTGGCGTCGGCGAACTGCGAGTCGTACTTGCTCCGGCCCGAGGAGATCAGCTGGACCTGGCCGTCCTTCCAGGTGTAGACGTCGCGCATCTGGTTGGTGTCCTGAGGCAGCAGTGCATCGACGGTGTCGAAGAACACGTCACCGGAGTTGCTGATGCTGCGGCGCTGCTCGTCGGTGAGCTGCGCCAAGCTGAGGCCATTCGGCTCCAGCGTCGCGTCATGCGTATTGACGCCGGGGGGCGAAGCGCACGACGCGCACTCCAAGTCGCCAGTCGCCAAGTCGTAGGCGTAGACCTGGTACTTGCCGCCGTTGTCCTCCGGGGTGGTTCCTGCCACGTTCGACAGGAAGGCGAAGTGCTGCCCGTTGGCAGAGCTGACATAGCTGGCCGTACCGAACTGTGCCCGATGCGCGATGTAGTCGAGATCGCCGTCGTGCCAGACGTAGAGCTTCAGATCCGTCGTGTCCGGCGCCTCCGGCAGAAGCTGGCCGAAGTGGGTGAAGTAGACGGTCTCGCCGTCCGCGCCCACCCCAACGCCCATCTGGGCAGCGCTCGCCGGGTCGCCCCCGGTCGAGATCAATGTCAGATGCGATCCTGCGGTGGCAGTCTCGTCCCAGCGGTACAGGTCCTTGGCGGTGTCCGTATCCGCGTCGACGAGCGGCTGATCGCTCGTGAAGTAGGCGATCGATCCATCCGCGGACGCGCCCACGAATAGCGCTGAGCCCACCGGGACCGTCTCGGTGCTGTTCTCAGAGGCGTTGACGACGACCGTGTCAGGGGTCGAGCCGGAGCCATAGTCGCTCCTGAAGAGCTCTCCCCGGGTGCTCGCCGTGCCGCGGTTGTAGAAGACGACGCTGCCGTTCTCGGAGACCGCGTACGGGGTCGCAATATCCTTGGTTCCCACGATCGTGCTCGCGAGCGATCCGGAGATCGGGTTGCCATCCGCATCTCGGCTGGCCAGGCTGAGGTTCCCGTTCGCGTAGCGATACAGCCGGTCGCCGGTGATCCCGACTGCGTCGGTGGTCAGGGTCGCGTCCTCGCCGAAGTAGATGTGGCTGAAGTCGGTGTCGCCGGACATGTTCTCGGCGCCCAATGCCTTGTCCATCTCGTAGTCCGAGCCGTCGGGCGAGGGTGGCGTCATCCGATCGGCCTCTTTGGTGGCCGGGTCGTAGAGGTACCAGGCATACGGTGTGCCAGCGGGAAGTTCCTCGCCGGTCTCCTGGTTCATGTTCGTCTGCACGACGACCTTGGAAAGGTCAGGCGATACCTCGACCGGCCCGAAGTAGGTGATGGCGGCAATCGAGGCGATCGGAATCGTCGTCGCGGTGCTGCTCCAGAAGTCGTCGCCGCGCGTGGCCAGGTAGCCGGAGGTCAGCGTGTTCGCCGCGGCGTCGCCGAAGCCGGCCGCGACCGAGTAGGCGATCGAGTTCCCGTCAGGCGCGGCCCGCGACTCAGACGGGGTCAGCCCCGCGCCGACGTCGCCGTAGTTCTTGTCGGGCGGCGTCGCCATCTCGTAGGCGCGATCGCTCGGCAGCGCGTCGGCGGCCGGCGCGGCCACGAGCACGAACCACAGCGCCAGCGCCCCCAAGGACGCCAGCAGCACGACGACGATCGATCCGCCCCGCACGGCCTCGGCCGTGGGAGCATCGGCAGCGCTCGCGTACACGCTGGTCCGCGGGCGCAGGCGATCGCTGATCGCCCTCAGGAGGGTCGTGGTCGTGCGGCGTGGTGGCTTGTTCACCGGCTGGCCTTTCTG
>CAZARJ010000207.1:0-3875 GCA_964487515.1 uncultured Conexibacteraceae bacterium
CATCCCGCTCGGCATCGACGCGACGCTGCGCTACGAGCTCGACAACTTCGACCAGCCGCTCAAGCAGTCGGAGCTGGAGAGCGACACCCCCTACAACACGCGCATCAACCCGGGGCTGCCGCCGACCCCGATCTCCAACCCCGGCCGGGCCGCGCTCGAGGCGGCGGCCAAGCCCGCGGACGCCGACTACCTCTACTACGTGGTCAAGCCGGGGACCTGCGGCAAGCACTACTTCACCGACGACTACGACGACTTCCTCAACGCCTCGCGGGAGTACCAGGAGGCGCTCGAGGCCGAGGGCGGCTCGCCGACCGAGTGCTGAGCGCGAGCCGCAGGCCGCAGCGGTGGAGGGCCCTCCGATGAAGCGCCTGGCGGTGCTCGGCTATCCGGTCGCCCACTCGCTCTCGCCGCGCATGCACGCGGCCGCCTTCCGGGCGCTGGGGATCGACTCCGAGTGGTCCTACGAGGCGCTCGAGCTGCGCCCGGACGAGCTCGCCGCCGCCCTCGCGGGGCTGCCCGCCCGCGGCTTCGTGGGGGCGAACGTGACCGTGCCCCACAAGCGCGCCGCGCTCGAGCTCGCCGACCGCCCCAGCGCCGCCGCGCGCGCGATCGGGGCCGCGAACCTGCTCAGCTTCTCCGCCGCCGGGACCGCGGCCGACAACACCGACGCGCCGGGGCTGATCGCGTCCCTGCCGGAGGGCTTCGACCCCCGCGGCGCCGAGGCCCTGGTCCTGGGCGCGGGCGGCGCGGCGCGGGCCGTCGTCTGGGCGCTGCACGGGGCCGGCGCGCGGGTGTCGATCCACAACCGGACCGCCGCCCGGGCACGCGGGCTCGCCGCCGAGCTCGGCGGGCGCCCGCTGGAGCTCGGCCCCGGGGAGCGGACGCTGCCGCTGGCCGGCGTCGATCTGCTCGTCAACGCGACCTCGATCGGGCTTGCAAGCAGCGCTGCGGGAGCGGCGGAGCCGGGCGCCGACCTAAAGGCGATGCGCCTCGACGCCGATGAGATCAGCGACCGATTGGTCGTGGTGGATCTCGTCTACGGGACCACGACGACGGAGCTTTGCGCGACGGGCAGCCGCGCGGGCGCGACCGTCATCGACGGGCTCGAGATCCTGGTTCACCAGGGCGCCGAGTCATTGCGAATCTGGACCGGCCTGGAGCCACCCATCGAAGCGATGCGACAAGCAGTGCGAGCCGAGCAGCAGTGAGCTATCCGACAGACCCTCCGGGCCCCGGCAATCCCGAGCGTCCGACCCACCTGCGCGCCGTGCCCGAGCCGGGCGCGCACGGCGGCGCCCAGGCGGCCGCGGTCGAGCACGTCGAGGAGGGGGGCACCCCGGGGCTGACGCCGCCCCGGACGCGGGCCAACAGCGGCCGCTTCATCACCGACGTGATCGTCGAGCTCGGCTATCTCTCGGCCGACGACGTCACCGCGGCGGTCGAGCGCGCGCGGGTCGCCAACCGCCCGCCCGAGGACCTGATGGTCGAGCAGGGCATCCTGAGCACCGACCAGCTCTCGCGCGCGGTCGCCGAGCGCTACGGGCTCGACCACGTCGACCTGAACGTCTACGGCGTCGACATGGGCGCCGCGAACCTGATCTCGGTGCAGGCCGCGCGCCGCTACCGCGCGGTGCCGGTCGGCTACGTCGACTCCGAGACGCTGCTGCTGGCGATGGCCGACCCGGCGAACGTCTTCGCGGCCGACGACGTGAAGATGATGACCGGCCTCGACTGCCGCGTCGCGGTCGCCGCCGAGGTCGACATCGAGAACCTGATCTCGCGCCTCAACTCGCTCGAGAGCGCCGTCTCCGACGCGGTCTCCGAGGACGAGGAAGAGGAGGAGCTGAGCCAGGCCGCGGTCACCGAGATGCGCGAGTCGGCGGACGACGCGCCGGTGATCAAGCTCGTCTACTCGATCCTCGGCCAGGCCGTCAACGAGGGCGTCTCCGACATCCACTTCGAGCCCGAGGAGCGCGACATGCGGGTCCGCTTCCGGGTCGACGGCGTCCTCAGCGAGGTGGCCCGGGTCCCGAAGCGGATGGTGGCCGGGGTCGTCTCGCGGATCAAGATCATGAGCGAGCTCGACATCGCCGAGAAGCGCGTGCCCCAGGACGGGCGCGTGGCGGTGCAGGTCGACGACCGCAAGATCGACCTCCGCGTCGTCACCGTGCCGACCGAGCGCGGCGAAGGGGCCACGGTCAGGGTGCTCGACAAGTCGGCGGCCCTGCGCAGCCTCGACGAGCTCGGCCTGGCCGACGAGCCGCTGGAGCGCTTCCGCGAGGCCTTCCACCAGGCCTACGGCGCGGTGCTGGTCACCGGCCCGACCGGCTCCGGCAAGTCGACCACGCTGTACTCGGCGCTGACCGAGCTCAACGACGTCTCCAAGAACATCCTCACGATCGAGGACCCGGTCGAGTACCGGCTCAACGGGATCAACCAGATCGGCGTCAACCGGCGCGCCGGGCTCGACTTCGCCACCGGCCTGCGCTCGATGTTGCGCGCCGACCCCGACGTGATCATGGTCGGCGAGATCCGCGACGCGGAGACCGCCCGGATCGCGATCGAGGCCGCGCTGACCGGGCACATGGTGCTCTCCACGCTGCACACCAACGACGCCCCCGGCGCGGTCACGCGCCTGGCGAAGATGGGCATCGAGGCCTTCCTCACCGCCTCCGCGGTCGACTGCGTGGTCGCCCAGCGGCTGGCGCGGACGCTGTGTCAGGACTGCAAGCGGCGCACGCTGCTCGAGCGCCGGGCCTTGGAGGCCGCCGGCTTCCGGGTCGGCACCGACATCGAGGCCTGGGAGCCGGTCGGCTGCGCGCGCTGCAACGGCACCGGCTACCGCGGCCGCCAGGGGCTCTACTCGGTGATGCACATGAGCGAGGGCCTCAAGGAGCTGACCGTCGCCGGGGCGCCGCAGGCGGAGCTGACCGCGCTCGCCCGCCAGGAGGGCATGGCGACCCTGCGCGAGGACGGCCTGCTCAAGGTCCGCAAGGGCGTCACCAGCATCGAGGAGGTCGCCCGGGTCGCGGTCTGAGGGCCGCTCAGGGTGGGCCCGGCCCGCCCGGGACGAGCGGGGAGGTGGGGGCGTCGCCGGGCGGCGGGTTGCCCGTGACGGCGACGGCGCGGCGGTAGGCGACGAACTCGCGCACGGCGATCTGAAGCGCGGCCGCGGAGGGGATCGCCAGCAGGGCCCCGACGACCCCGACCAGGGTGGCGCCGAAGATCGCCGCGACGACGATGATGAACGGGTCGAGCGCGACCGCGCGGCTCTGGATGCGGGGCTGGACGACGTAGTTCTCGAACTGCTGGTAGGCGATCGCGAAGACCGCCCAGATGATCGTCACGGTCGGGAAGTCGGTGAACAGCGTCACGAGGCCGACGAGCAGGGCGCCGATCGTGGCGCCGATCAGCGGCAGCAGGTCGAGCAGCGCGACCACCACCGCGAGCGCCAGCGGCGCCGGCACGCCGAGGATCGAGAGCACGATGAAGGCGGCGATGCCGGCGATCGTCGCCTGTAGGAGGGCACCGCCGATGTAGCTGGAGACGGCGGTCGCCATCCGATCCAGCGTCCGTCCCAGCGCCTCGGCGTGCTCGGGGCGCCGCGTCTCGAGCGCGGACTCGATCCAGCCGCGCCCGCGGGCGACCATGAACATGCTCATGACGAGGATCGTGATCAGGGCGAAGAGCGAGCCGATCAGCCCGGCGCCGACGTCGGCGAGCGTGCCGGCGACGTCGTCGAGGGAGCCGGCGGCGTTGTTGGCCGCGTCCTCGAGCTTGCCGACCAGGTCGTACTTCTCGTTCAGGTCGCGCAGCGTCTCGCTCTCCTGCACGGTCTTGTTGATGTCGGCGACGTAGCCGGGGAAGTTGGAGAC
>CAZARJ010000208.1:0-3874 GCA_964487515.1 uncultured Conexibacteraceae bacterium
TACGGCTACTCGATCCCCCGCATGCTGGGCGTCAACGCCAAACCGGAGGTGAACGGGGAGCGCAAGATCGTGCCGCTCGAGTCGCCGGGCGGGGTCAAGGTGATGTCGATCGGCTTCTTCGTCGAGGAGAACGCGGCCGTCGTCTGGCGCGGCCCGATGCTGCACAAGGCGATCCAGCAGTTCCTCGAGGACGTCGACTGGGGCGAGCTCGACTACCTGCTGCTCGACCTGCCGCCCGGCACCGGCGACGTCTCGATGACGCTCGCCCAGCTGCTCCCCCAGGCGCGCATCCTGATCGTCACGACCCCGCAGCCCGCCGCGCAGACCGTGGCTGCGCGGGCGGCCGAGATGGCCGCCAAGGTCGACATCGAGGTGCTCGGGGTGATCGAGAACATGTCCGGCTTCACCTCTCCCGACGGACAGCGCTTCACGATCTTCGGCGAGGGCGGCGGGCAGGGCCTCGCCGACTCCCTCGACGTCCCCCTGCTCGGCAAGGTGCCGCTCGAGGAGCCCCTGCGGGAGCACTCCGACGCCGGCAGCCCGCTGGTCACCGCGGAGCCCGACTCGCCGGCCGCGATCGCGATCCGCGAGGCGGCGCGCGGGATCATCGCCGCGACCCCCGTCGACCTCCCGCTGATGGAGTCCGTCGCCGCCGACACCCCACCGGCCCCGGCGCCGATCAGCGGCACCGAGCTCCCGGTCGTCCAGGCCGGCGCCTGAGCCGGGCCACCCGCGGGGACGAGCCACGACCGCCCGCCGTGCGCGGGCGCGGGGACGGCGCCGGCTACCGCCCCGCCCTCACCCCGCCGGCCGTCCGGCGGGCCGCAGCGCGAGCAGCAGGCCGGCCGTGACCAGGGCGCCGGCGGCGGCGATCGCGATCGCGGCGAGGAGGAAGCCCAGACCGGCGCTGCGCAGGGGCACGTCCACGGCGCGCGCCACCGCCAGCAGGCCCAGGCCGGTGGAGACGACGCCGACCGCGGCGAGGGGAAGCAGCGCGGCCGGCGAGAGGGGCGCGGACGGGCCGGCGCGCTCGAGCTGTGGCGCGGCCCGGGGGACGCGGGCCACGGCGAGCGCTGCGAGCAGGCCCGCGACCGCGGCGGCGACGAGGTAGGCGGCGATCACGTCGCTGGGGCGGTGCCAGCCGGCGGCGACCGTGGCGATCCCCACCCCGATCGCCAGCGCCCCGGCCCCGAGCGCGGCGAGCCCGCGCAGGCGCGGCGGCACGACGAGCAGCGTCGCCAGGCCGACCGCGACCGCGATCGTCGTGTGGCCCGAGGGCAGGCTGTTCTCCGTCATCGGGGTGGCGACGAGGAGGGGGCGGCTGAGCAGCTCGTGCTTGAGCAGCTCGGTGACCAGCAGCGAGCCGGCGACGACCGCGAAGGCGAGCAGCCCGAGCGCCGGGCGCCGCTGCAGGGCCGCGAGCAGGATCAGGGCCGCGATCGCCAGCAGCAGGGTGCCGACGCTGATCGCCGAGAGCAGCCGGTCGGCGCCCCGCGAGGGGTCGCCGGCGAGGATCCCGCGCCCCTCGAAGGCGTGCTCGTCGAGCCGCTGGCCCCAGTAGGTGTGGACGGCGGCCAGGTAGAGGAGCACCAGCGCGCCGGCGGCCGTCAGCGCGAGGCCGAGCAGCGGCTGCGCGCGGCCGCGCGGCGCGGCCCTCCCCGCGGCGCCGCTACTTGCTGGCGTAGTAGTCGGCGTTGATCTGGGCGAAGCCCGCCCACTCGGCCGGCAGCTGGTCCTCGGCGAAGCACGCGTCGACCGGGCAGGCCTCCACGCAGGCATCGCAGTCGATGCACTCGTCGGGATCGATGTAGAGCTGCTTGTGGGCGTCGTAGTCGGGCTCGTCCGGCGTCGGGTGGATGCAGTCGACGGGACAGACCTCTACGCAGGAGTTGTCCTTCTCATCGATGCACGGCTCCGCGATGACGTAGGTCAAGTGCCCTTCCCTCTCGTTCGAGATTGTGCGTTTCGCGCCGCCCCGGTGCGGGCGACAAGCGCGCATTGTACGGACCGTGGGGGCACGGGTAGGGTTGCGGCAGATGATCCTGCTCACCGGAGGAACGGGCGCGGTGGGCTCCGCGCTGCTGCCGCTGCTGCTCGACGCCGGGCACGAGGTGCGCTGCCTGGTCCGCGACCCGCGCCGGCTGGGCGCCAACCGGGTCCGGGTGCAGCTTTCGCTCGCCGACCTGGGCGACCCGCGCGGGCTGCGCCACGCCGTGCGCGGCGCCGACACGATCATCCATCTGGCGGCGGCGATCCGCGACCAGCCCCCGAAGCGGATCGAGGAGGTGACGGCGCTCGGCACCCACCGGCTGCTCACGGCCGCCGAGGGCGCGGGCGTGCGCCGGTTCGTCTTCTTCAGCGCCCTCGGCGCGACCGGCTTTCAGCGCACCCGCTTCTTCCGCGCCAAGGCGCTCGCCGAGCGGCGCGTGGCCGCCTCCCCCCTGGAGACGACGATCTTCGCGCCCTCGATCATCTACGACCACGACGACCCCTGGGTGCGGCTCATGCGCCGCTTCGCCCTCCTGCCGCTGCTGCCGATCTCGGGTCGCGGCCGCGCCGCCTACGAGCCGATCTGGGCCCGCGACGCCGCGCGCGCGGTGCTCGCCTCGCTGGAGCGCGAGCCGGGCCGCTACGAGCTCGCGGGGCCGCAGCGGCTCACCTACGAGCAGACGGCGCGCCTGATCGCGGCCGCCGCCGGGCGCGAGCGCCCCTCGCTCCACATCCCGCTGCCGTTCGTGCGCGCCGGGCTGATCTGGCTGCGGCGGCTGTTCGGGGAGACGGCCTTCGCGACCTGGGAGGAGGCCGAGCTGCTGGAGGTGCCGATGGTCAGCGAGCGCGGCACCGCCGACGCCCGCTCGCTCGGCGTCGAGCCGGCGCCGATGGCCCAGGTCCTCTCGGCCGCGGCCGCCTGAGCGCGCCGGCGTCGCTGCCTACCGGCAGAGCCCGGGAATCGCCCTGGAGGGTGCATACTCAGGCCATGAGCGACGTTCCCGAGCTACTCGACCGCCTGCTGCGGATTCCTGCCCCCTCCGGATACGAGGCTCCCGCGAGCGCCGCCTGGCGCGAGGCGGCGGGCTTCGCCGAGCTCCACACCGACGGGCTCGGCTCGTCGATGGCGATCGTCGGCGCCGCCGACGCCCGGCCGCTGATCGCGATCGCCGGGCACATCGACGAGATCGGTCTCGTCGTCACCCACGTCGACGACAAGGGGTTCGTCTGGTTCGACCGGATCGGCGGCTGGGACCCGCAGATCCTCGTCGGCCAGCGGGTCGAGATCGAGACCAGGGACGGCCCGTTGCTCGGGGTCTGCGGCCGCAAGCCCATCCACCTTCTGGATCCCGACGACCGCAAGAAGGTCGTCAAGCTCGACAAGCTCCACATCGACATCGGGGCCGAGGACGGGGACGCGGCACGGAAGCTCGTCCGGGCCGGCGATCCGGTCGTGATCGCAGCCGATCCCGTGCCCATGCAGGGCACGCGCCTGGCCTCGCGCTCGATGGACAACCGCCTCGGCTCCTACGTGGCGCTCGAGGTCGCTCGGCGCTGCCACGAGAACGGCCGCCTGCGGGGGCGCGTCGCCGGGGTCGCCAACGCGCAGGAGGAGATCGGGCTCAACGGTGCCGGCACCTCCACCTTCCAGCTCCGCCCCGACGCGGCGATCGCGGTCGACGTCACCCACGCCACCGACGCGCCGGGCATCGACGAGAACCGCGAGGGGAGCCACCACTTCGGCTCCGGGCCGGTGATCGGCCGCGGCTCGACCCTGTCGCCGAAGCTCTTCGACCTCCTGGTGGAGACGGCCGAGCGGGAGGAAATCGACTACACGATCGGCGCCAGCGGCAACTACACCGGCACCGACGCCGACTCGATCCAG
>CAZARJ010000209.1:0-3870 GCA_964487515.1 uncultured Conexibacteraceae bacterium
CATCGGGATACCGACGCGGATCTCCCCAGTCGCCGAGGGCCCGGGGACACCCGGCACCACTGTGGCGAATCACGTCGGTATTCCGACGTGGATCTCCCCAGTTGGGCCGCTCGAAAGGCTGGTGACACCCCGAGAGCTCGGCCGGCCTCAATCGCGGTCCGCATCTCCCCACTCCGCGGACGATGCCCGAGCTCGCTATGCGGCTGAGAGGAGTCGAACCTCCACGGGCTTTCGCCCACGTGCACCTGAAGCACGCGCGTATACCAGTTCCGCCACAGCCGCTTGGGCGCCAAATCTAGCGGGTTCGCGCTACTCCTTGACACCGACGTGAGCGACCATCCGCTCAACGTCCTCGCGCCGATTGACCCGAGACTGCCAGATCGCGCGACTCGCAGTGTAAGTCGTCCGGCACGCAACCCCGACTTGCGCGCACGCGGCCTCGAAGATCGACATTACGCCCGAGGAGCAGTTTGCGAAGTTGAAGCTGAGGTATTCGTAGCCGCCAGTTCGGTTCATGAATGAGCAGCCGTCAGAGCGAATGAGGCCGCGCAGAAGCGACCAAGGCTCCGCTCCCACAACCTCCTCTTGCCATCGTTCCAAGGCAATCTCGCGGCGATGCTTGAGACCTTCCCCGTGCTGCGGAAACAGGCACGGCAAATGACTGCAATAGACGGAAAGCGAGGTCATACGCCCCTCATGTGCCAGCACCCGCCCCACCCGATTGTCAGGGAAAGATCGGATCAGGAGTGCCTCGGTTTCATCGACGACCTTCACATACTTGGAATCGAGTGCGATCCTCAGCCGCCAAGTGCGCTCCCCTTCGGCGATGCTCCCGTCACCGAGATAAAGGCCAAGCAACTCGGCGTAATCAGGGCCGGCGAATCGCAGCTCACGCATCGGTCGCCAACACCTAGGACATAGGCGTCCATTGGTGAGGCTCCGAGGGCGACGAGGCTGCCCTGCTCGCCGACGAATGTCTCTCACGGTTGCACGCGGGATCCCGACGCGACGGGAGATTTCACAATCATTGAGCCCGGATCGCACCAGCTCAAGAATCCTGAGGCGGGTTTCCGGTGGATGCATAGCGAACGGATGTTCGCAGCCGCGCCGGACGTAACGGTCCAGCCACGCATCCAGGCAAGCTCTTCTCGCGGCGCCTGCGATGATGCGCGCCGATGAGAGTTGGGCTGGTCCTCGGCGCCGGAGGGGTACAGGGGGGTGCGTGGCTGACCGGCGGGCTGGCGGCGCTCGCCGAGCGGACCGGCTGGGACCCGGCGCGGGCGGACTACATCGTCGGCACCTCGGCAGGCTCGCTGATCGGATCGCTGCTCGCCGGCGGCCTGCCGCCCTGGTTCATGGTCGCCCACTCGGCCGGCGAGTCCTTCGAGGGGATGAACGACGCCCGCGGCAGGCCCGCCTCCGAGGCTGACCGCGCCGGCGGCGCCGCCTTCCATCGCGACCCGGGCGCCCTGCCGCTCTTCCCGGGCTCGCTGCCGCTCGTCGTCCGCAGCCTCCTGCGCCCGCACCGCCACACCCCCGCCGGCGTCGTCAGCGGCTGGCTGCCGCGCGGCGTGATCTCTTCCGAGCCGCTGCGCGAGCTGATCCGCGGGGTCGTGCCCGAGGGCTGGTCCCGGCACCCGAATCACTGGGTCGTCGCCTGCGACTACAGCAGCGGCCGCCGCGTCTGCTTCGGCCGCGAGGACGCTCCCGTCACCGACCTCGCCGACGCGGTCGCGGCCTCCTGCGCGGTGCCCGGCTTCTACCGACCGGTGCGGATCGGCAGGCACCTCTACGTCGACGGCGGCATCTGGTCGACCTCCAACCTCGACGTCGTGCGCGGGCGCGAGCTCGATCTCGTCATCTGCCTCAACCCCACCTCGAGCCTGCATCCGGTCCGAGCCCTCGATCCGAGCGCCGCGCTGGCGCTGGTGCTCAACCGCGCCAGCGGGCGCCGCCTCGGCTCGGAGGCGAAGCGGCTGCGCGCCGAGGGCGCCGAGGTGGTGCTGATCCAGCCCACCGGCCGCGACCTGGAGACGATGAGCCTCAACCTGATGAGCCGCGGACGGCGCAACCGGGTTATCGACGTCGCCCGCGAGACGGTCGCCGCGCAGCTCGACGAGCCGGACATCGCGGCCCTGCTCGCGGACCTGCCCCCGGGAGATTCCGACGTCGTGCGACGCCCCGAGCGCCCGAGCAGCGAGTGGCCGGGGATCGACGAGCTCAGCCGCCGGGTCTCCGCATGAGCTCCCCCGCCCGCTCCGACCGTCGCGATGCGCGCCGCAACCGCGCCGCCGTGATCGACGGCGCCCTCGCCCTGCTCGCCGAGGACCCGGACGCGAGCATGGAGCGGATCGCGGCCCGCTCGGGCGTCGGCAGGACGACCGTCTACCGGCACTTCGAGAACCGCGACAGCCTGCTGGCGGCGCTGTTCGAGCGCGTCGTCGAGGCCGCGAACGAGGCGACCAGCGAGGTGATCGCCCGCGGCGAGCCCGTGGAGAGGACCCTGCGCGAGCTCGGGCCGGCAATCATCGGGATCAGCCAGCGCTACCGCTTCCTCGCCTCGGCGCGCAACCTCGGGCTGCCGGTGATCGAGCGCAGCACGACCGAGCCGACGCAGCCGCTGCGCGCGTTCATCCAGGACGCGCAGGAGCGCGGCGAAATCCGCCCCGAGGCCCCGGCTCAGTGGCTGCTGTCGGCGATCAACGGCCTCAGCCTCGCGGCCGCCTCCGAGGTGCGGGCCGGCCGCATGGACCCCGCGGAGGCCGGCCGCCAGCTCGGGGAGATGCTGGACGCGGCGCTGGTTCCGAGCCCGGCGCCGGCGCCCGTCGCCGGGGGCACCTGAGCCAGCGCCCCGGCGGGTCCCGGAAGCCGGCCCGGGCCGCGCGGGCCTGCCCCACCCCCTTCCCCGGGTTCTCGCGACGGGGCGCCGCGCTCGCGCCGTCGTTCAGCGCCGCCGCGACCCCTGCTTGCGGCCGTAGACCTGGACCTCGGCCAGATCCATGAAGTTGTCGCCCGAGGTGCCGTCGTCGAGGCCCTTCTGCGCGGCGAGCATCGTGACGCGAATCCGGCGCGCGCCGAGCACCGGCCGCCGCAGGCGGATCCCGTTCAGGCGGTGGTTGTCGGCCTTCCCGAAGCGGAATGTGCCGACCCGGATCCAGCGCCGCGCGGCGCGCCGCCGCTTGCGCCCGTGCAGCTCGACGCGCAGGCGCTTCACCGAAGCGCTGTCGTCGTCGCCGCAGACCGCCCCCGGGTCGATCGCCAGCCGGCTCACACGCACCGCTCGGGGCAGCTTCACCACCGCCGTCTTGGGGCCGCCCGGCCCCGCCTCCGGAACCGCGGGCGCGACGCTCGTGCTCCCCCAGCCCGTCACCTGGGAGAGGTCGAACGCCGCCGCCGGGCCACACCCGAACTCGCTGTAGTCGGGCGCGGAGGCGCGCTTCAGCTTCGCCCCCGCTTCGATCGCGGCCCAGTCGCGGAAGATCCGGAAGCCCAGCTTGTTCCTGCCCGTCCCCACCCCGACGTTGCGGCGCACCTGCAGCTGGTGCCCCCTGCGCCAGGCGATCGCGAACCGGTAGCTGCCACCCGGCGGCACCGGGACACGCGCGATCCGGTAGCGCCCGCGCGCGTCGGTGCGCGCGATCAGCCCGGGCGGCCCGCTGACCTCCACCCAGGCTCCCTTCACCGGGCGCTTCGACGCCCGCTCCAGCACCCGGCCGCGCAGCACTCCGCAGGGATCGCCGTCCGCGCAATCGGTCGGTACCTCGAAGCTCGCCTGCGGCTTCGCATCGTTGGTGCCCAGGTCGGTGGCGAAATAACCCATGCCGCGGTTCGCGAAGACGTCCCAGATCCGCGCCGCGTTGTCGATGCCGC
>CAZARJ010000210.1:0-3869 GCA_964487515.1 uncultured Conexibacteraceae bacterium
TGATCGGCAACGGCAACGTCGCCGCCGACGTGGCCCGGATGCTGCTGCTGCCGCGGGCCGAGCTGGAGTGCACCGACACCGCCCCCTACGCGATCGAGGCGCTGGCCGGCTCCGCGGTCGAGGAGGTGATCGTCCTCGGCCGGCGGGGGCCGCTGCAGGCGGCGTTCACGAACCCGGAGGCGCGTGAGCTGGGCGAGCTGACCGACGCCGACGTGCTCGTCAGCGAGGAGGACGTGCGGCTCGACGCGCACTCCAAGAAGCTGCTCGACTCCGAGCAGGTCGACGTCACCAACCGCAAGAACCTGGAGATCTTCACCGAGTTCGCGCAGCGGAAGCCGACGGGCAAGCCGAAGCGGATCGAGCTGCGCTTCGCGCGCACCCCGCTCGAGCTGCTGGGCAGCGAGCGCGTGGAGGGTCTGCGCCTCGCGGTCAACGAGCTCTACGCCGACGAGACCGGCGCGATCCGCGCCCGCGAGACGGAGCGCACCGAGGAGATCGACTGCCAGCTCGTGCTGCGCTCGATCGGCTACCTGGGGACCGGGATCGAGGGGCTGCCGCTCGATGCCCGCGGAGGGGTGATCCCCAACGACCGCGGCCGGGTCCGGGGCCCGGACGGCGGGCACCTCGGTCGCCACTACGCCGTCGGCTGGATCAAGCGCGGTCCCAGCGGGGTGATCGGCACGAACAAGCGCGACGCGCAGGAGACGGTCGCGATGCTGCTCGAGGACGCCGCCGCGGGCCGGCTCGAAGACGGCGGCGACCCGCCCCGGCGGGAGGGCCTGCCGGAGCTTCTCGGCGCGCGCGGCGTCGACCACGTCGAGCTCGACGGCTGGCGCGCCATCGACGAGCGCGAGCAGAGCCTCGGCGAGCCGCTGGGACGGCCGCGGGTGAAGCTGACCAGGCTCAGCGAGATGCTCGAAGCGGCAAAGCGCCGCTGAGCGCCGCTGGCGCGGGTCGCCTACGATCGGCCCCGTGGCCGACCTCGCTGAGCTCGAGCGGATGATCTCCGAAGCGCTTCCCGGCGCCGACGTCGCCGTCGTGGACGAGGGCGGCGGCGACCACCTGCGCGCGATCGTCACCGCGCCGCAATTCACCGGCCACTCCCGCATCGACCAGCACCGCATGGTCCGGGCCGCGGTTCGCGAGCGCATGGACGACGGCACGATTCACGCGCTCTCGATCACCACGCAGGTTCCCGATCAGGGCTAAGGCTTCCGCCGCGCGGCGCCGATACCCGTTCCGGATGGTTGCCGGAACCACAGAGAGCGACCGGAACGGGCGCCGTGGCGCGCGATGAGCCGCAGCTCAAGCGCGGCCCCGGCCTGCTGCGCCTGGCCGGCGACCCCGGCGCCCGGCCCGCAGGCGACGTCCCCGAGCTGAACGGGCCCACCGAGGCCCTGCTCGCGGGCGCCCCCGACGGCATCGCGGTGGTCGACGTCGAGGGAACCGTGATCGCCTGGAACCCGGCCGCCGAGCGCCTGTTCGGGATCGAGCGCCACCTCGCGATCGGCTCCGAGCTCGCCTCCCTGATCTTCCCCGAGCACATCCGCGAGGCCGTGCGCGGCGTCCTGCGGCGCCAGCTCACCGAGGGGGACCGGGCCCTCGGCGGGCGCCCGCTGGAGCTCGGGGCGAAGGGAGCGAACGGGCGCGAGATCCCGGTCGACGTCGCGACGGCCCGGATCGACGAATCCGGCTCCGGGCTGCTCGCCGTCTACCTGCGCGACGCCAGCGAGCGCAGCGACCGCGAGCGCGAGCTGCACGCCGACGCCCGGCGCCGATCCGCGGTCCTGGACCTGGGCCAGGTGGCGCTCGAGGGCATGGAGCTCGACGCGCTGCTCGAGGCCGCGGTCGGGCTGGCGATCGAGGAGCTTGGGGTGGACCGCTGCGAGATCTGGAAGCGCCTCGACGGGGACGAGGAGCTGGAGCTGCGGGCGGGCGCCGGCTGGCCCGCCGAGGAGGCGGGCCGCCGGATCCCGCTCAGCACCTCGAACCAGCCCGGCTACACGCTGCTGCGCAGCCAGGGCGCGGTGGTGGTCGAGGACTTCCGCCGCGAGGGCCGCTTCGCCGCCGTCAAGCCGCCCGAGGCGCCGCCGGTGCAGAGCGCGATCTCGACCCGGATCCCGGGCGGCGACAGCGGCTTCGGCTCATTCGTCGTCGCGCAGTCCGCCCCGCGCCGCTTCGACCTCAGCGACATCAGCATGATCGAGTCGCTCGCCCAGCTGCTCGGGGCGGCGATCGCGCGCAACCGGGTCAGCGACTCGCTCGCCGACGCGGAGCGCCGGGTGCGCACGCTGATCGAGCGCCTCCCGTCGATCATCTACCGCGCCGGGCTCGGCACGCGGGGCCGCTGGGAGTTCATCTCCCCCCAGGTCGAGGAGGTGCTCGGCTACACGGTTCAGGAGTGGCTTGGCGATCAGTTCTGCTGGGAGCAGTGCCTGCACCCCGACGACCTCGAGTGGGTCTTGGCCGAGGAGGAGCGCTGCGCGGCCGAGAACCGCCCGCTCGACATCGAGTATCGCCTGCGGACCCGGGACGGGCGCATGATCTGGGTTCGCGACCGGGCCTCGCTCGGGGTTCGCGACGAGGACGGCGTGATGGTCGTCGAGGGGCTGCTCACCGACGTCACCGACCAGAAGGCGGCGGAGGAGCGGCTGCGCTTCCTCACCGACCACGACGAGCTCACCGGGCTGCTCAACCGGCGCGGCTTCGAGGCCAGGACCGACGAGGTGATCGACGGCCTGCCCGGAGGCCGCGGCGCCCTGCTGGTGATCGACCTCGACCACCTGAAGCGCGTCAACGACTCGCTCGGGCGCAGCACCGGCGACCGGGTGATCGCCGAGGTCGCGAAGCTGCTCGGGGACTCGCTCGGCCCCGACGACGTCTTCGGACGGCTCGACAGCGACGCCTTCGGCCTGCTCATCCCCGTGGCCGGCGAGAAGGAGGCGCTGGAGCGCGCTTCCCAGCTGCTCGCCAAGATCCGCTCGCGCCCCGGCGCCGCGACGCTGACGGCGAGCGCCGGCGTGGCCCTCGTGGACCGCGACATGGGCGTGAGCGTCGCCGACCTGCTGACCGCCGCCGACATCGCGCTGCACCAGGCGAAGGAGGCGGGGCGGGACCGGGCGGTGCTGTTCACGGGCGAGGACCGCGGGCGACTGGAGTGGGTCGGCCACGTGCGCAAGACGATCGAGGACGAGCAGCTCGTCCTCTACTCGCAGCCGATCATCGACCTCGTCACCGGCCTCCCCCACTCCGAGGAGCTGCTCGCCCGGATGGTCGACCCCACCACCGGCCGGCCGGTCGCGGCGGGCGAGTTCGTCCCGACCGCGGAGCGCTTCGGCCTGATCCGCAACCTCGACCGCTGGGTCGTCGCGCGGGCGCTCGAGCTCGTCGTCCAGGGCCGGCGGGTGAGCGCGAACATCTCCGCCGCGTCGATCGGCGACACGGAGCTGACCGAGCTGATGGCCGAGGGCATCGCCCGCTCGGGGATCGATCCCTCGCTGCTCACCTTCGAGATCACCGAGACCGCCGCCACCCCGGCGATCGAGTCCCTGCGCGACTTCACCACCCGGGTCGAGCGGCTCGGCTGCGGCCTCTCGCTCGACGACGTCGGGACCGGCTTCGGCTCGCTCACCTACCTGCGCCACCTGCCCTTCACGGAGCTGAAGATCGACATGCAGTTCATCCGCGGGATGCTGGAGTCGAAGGCGGACGCGCGCATCGTCGAGTCGCTGGTCGACATCGCCCGCGGGCTCGGCATGCGGACCGTCGCCGAGGGGGTCGAGAGCCCGGCCCTGATCGAGCCGCTGCGGAAGCTCGGCATCGACGGCGGGCAGGGCTACCTCTTCGGCCGCCCCACACCGGTCGACTTC
>CAZARJ010000211.1:0-3868 GCA_964487515.1 uncultured Conexibacteraceae bacterium
CCCGCGGCGCCGGGCGCGTGTCCCTGTTCGAGTCCGGGCGGGTGTATCTGCCCCAGCCGGCGCCCACGTCCGGCACCCCGCTCGGCGGGCGCTTCGCGGGCGAGCGTCCGGCTCCGGTCGCCGAGCCGCACCGGATCGCGGCGCTGATCGCCGGGCCGCTGCGCGGCGCGAGCTGGCGCGGCGCGGCGGATCCGGCCGACTTCTACGACGCCAAGGGCCTGCTCGAGCTGCTCTGCGAGACGCTCGGCGCGCCGCTCGCGCTGGCGCCGGCGAGCCGCCCCTTCCTGCACCCGGCGCGGGCCGCGAGCGTCAGCGTCGGCGACGCCGAGGCGGGCTGGATCGGGGAGCTGCACCCGCACGTGCTGGCGGAGCTCGGCGCGCCCGCCGCGGTCGCCTTCGAGCTCGACGCCGAGCCGCTGCTCGTCGCCGCCACGGTGGGTTCGGAGAGCTACGAGGACGTGACCTCGCAGCCCACCCTGCTGGAGGACATCGCCGTGATCGCGGATCGCGGGATCCCGGCGGAGCGGATCCGCGCGCTCGTCCTCGAGGCCGGCGGCGGGCTGCTGCGCGCGGCGCGGGTGTTCGACGTCTACGAGGGCGAGCAGGTTCCGGACGGCAAGCGCAGCCTGGCGCTGCGGCTCGAGTTCCGGGCTCCCGACCGGACCCTGACCGACGCCGAGGTCGCAAAGCGGCGGCAGGCGATCGTCACCGCCCTGGAGAAGATCGGAGGGACCCTTCGTGGCTGAGACAGAGAACGCAGAGTCGCCCTACGGCGAGGGCCAGCCCCTCGCCGGCGATCCCGCCGCGCGGCTGCTGGTCGCCGGAGCGTCCGGGTTCGCCGGCGCCCTCGCGGCCGAGATCGCCTGGCACCACCCCAGGCTCGAGCTGGCCCGGGCGACGTCGCGCTCCGACGCCGGCAAGCGCGTCGGCGAGCTCTACCCGCGCTACCGGGTGCCGCTGGAGCTGGTCGAGCTCGACGTCGAGAGGGCGGAGGACTGCGACGCCGCGATCGTCGCCTACCCGCACGGCGCGGCGGCGCCCGTGGTCGCCGCGCTGCGCGAGCTCGGGCTGCTGGTCGTCGATCTGTCCGCCGACTTCCGCCTCCGCGATCCCGCGGTCTACCGCGAGTGGTACGGCGAGCTCGCCGCGCCGGAGCTGCTCGCCGGCGCCGTCTACGGGCTGCCGGAGCTGCACCGCGAGCGGATCCGCAGCGCCGAGCTGGTCGCCAACCCCGGCTGCTATCCGACCGCCGCGATCCTGGCCCTGGCGCCGCTCGCCGAGGCGGGCCTGATCGACGACCTCGTGGTCGACGCCAAGTCCGGTGTCTCGGGCGCGGGACGGGGCGGGGGAGAGCGCCTGCACTTCGTCACGGTCGACGAGAACGTGAGCCCCTACGGCACCGGCGGGCACCGGCACGAGCCCGAGATCGGCCAGGAGCTGGGCGCGCTCGCGGGCGGCGGGCCGCAGCCGCTGACCTTCGTCCCGCATCTGATGCCGCTCGATCAGGGCGAGCTGGCGAGCTGCTACGTGCGGCCGAGCCGCCCGGTCGAGCCCGCCGAGCTACAGGAGCTCTACGCCGCCCGCTACGCCGGGGAGCCCTTCGTCGAGGTCCTGGAGGATCGCCCGCCCGGGCTGCGCGAGGTGCGCGACACGAACCTCTGCCGGATCCACGTGACCGTCGACCGGGGCGGCCGGATCATGGCCTTCGCGGTGATCGACAACCTCTGGAAGGGCGCCGCCGGGCAGGCGATCCAGAACCTGAACCTGATGCTCGGCCTCGACGAGCGGGAGGGGCTGCGGTGAGCGCCGAGGGGCCGTTTCCGAGCGATGCGGGCTTCTTCCGCTCGCGCTGGGCGCCGCGCCCCGACGGCGTCGAGGAGCTCGAGCCGACCGCGCTCGCGCCCGGCTTCGAGGCGGCCGGGGTCGCCTGCGGGCTGAAGGCGAGCGGCGGCACCGACGTCGGGCTGATCTCCTGCACCGCGGCCGGGGTCTCCTCGGCGCTGCTTCTGACCCGCAACGCCTCCGCGGCGGCGCCGGTGCGCGTCTGCCGCGAGCGCTGCGCCACCGGCGCGCTGCGGGCCGCGGTCGTCAACTCCGGCAACGCCAACGCGGCGACCGGCGAGGCGGGCATCCGCGACGCGGTCGCGATGCAGGAGCGGGCCGCGGCGGCGCTCGGCCTCGAGCCCGGGCTGGTCGCGGTGGCCGAGACGGGCACGATCGGCGTGCCGCTTCCGATCGACGCCGTGCTGGGCGGGATCGACGCCGCCGCCGAGCGGATCGCCCCAAGCGGCGGGGAGGACTTCTCGGCCGCGATCATGACCACCGACCGGGGCCCCAAGCGCTGCTGCCTGCGGGCCGGCGGCGTGACGCTCTCCGCCCAGGCCAAGGGGGCGGGGATGATCGAGCCCGGCTTCGCCACCATGCTGTGCTTCGTGCAGACCGATGCCGTGATCGCCGACCCCGACGCCACCCTGCGGGCGGCCGCCGCGGGCTCCTTCGAGCGGATCTCGGTCGACGGCCAGATGAGCACCAACGACACGGTCCTGCTGCAGGCGAGCGGCGAGTCCGGGGAGCCGCTGCCCGCCGGCCTGCTGGAGGCGACGCTGCTGCAGCTCGCGCTGGAGATCGTCGGCGACGGGGAGGGAGCCACGCGGGTCGGCCGGATCGAGGTGCGGGGCGCGGCCGACGCCGGCGAGGCGGAGCGGGTCGCGCGCGCGATCGCCAACTCGCCGCTCGTCAAGGCGGCGCTCTACGGCCGGGATCCGAACTGGGGCCGGATCGCGCAGGCGGCCGGGATGGCGCTCGCCGGCGAGGATCTGCCCGAGCTCGGGCCCGACCGGATCGACGCCTCCGAGCTGGGCTCCGAGCGCGGTGAGGCCGAGGTCTCGATCGAGCTTGGCCGCGGCGACGCCGGCTCCCACGTCTACTTCAGCGACCTGAACGAGAGCTACGTCGAGCTGAACGCGAGGTACACGACATGAGCGCCGAGCGCGTGGCGGCGGCCGAGCGGATCGCGGCGGCGGCGGGCGACGTCGAGACGCTGCTCGAGGCGCTGCCCTACATCCGCGAGTTCCACGGCCGCACGGTGGTGATCAAGTACGGCGGCGCGGCGATGCGGGACGAGGCGCTGCGCGAGGAGTTCGCCCGCGACGTGGTCCTGCTCAAGTACGTCGGCCTGAAGCCGGTGATCGTGCACGGCGGCGGGCCCGAGATCACCCGCTACATGGAGCGGCTCGGCCTCGAGGTCCGCTTCGTCGAGGGGCTTCGCGTCTCCGACGCGGAGACGGTCGAGATCGCGAAGATGGTGCTGCTCGGCAAGGTCAACTCCGACATCGTGCAGCGGATCAACCGCCAGGGCCAGCCCGCGGTGGGCCTGTCGGGCGAGTCGGGGACGCTGTTCGAGGTGCGGCCCTCCGAGAAGGCGGAGAAGGTCGGCTTCGTGGGCGAGATCGAGCGGGTCGAGGTCGGCGTGCTGAATCACATCGGCAGCGACTTCATCCCCGTGATCGCCTCCGCCGGGGCCGACCGGGAGGGCAACTCCTACAACGTCAACGCCGACTCCGCCGCCGGCAAGGTCGCCGCCGCGCTGCCCGCCTACAAGGCGATCTTCCTCACTGACGTCGAGGGCTGGCGCGCCGACGCCGACGACCCCGAGACCCTGATCTCGCGGGCGACGGTGGACGAGGTGAAGAAGGCCCTGCCGGGCCTCGCGGGCGGCATGCGGCCGAAGCTCGCCGCCTGCGTGGAGGCGATCGGCGGCGGGGCGCAGTCGGCCCACATCGTCGACGGCCGCCGCCCCCACAGCCTCCTGCTGGAGCTGTTCACAGACGCCGGCATCGGCACGATGGTCACCCCGTGAGCGCCCGGA
>CAZARJ010000212.1:0-3838 GCA_964487515.1 uncultured Conexibacteraceae bacterium
GAGCCGCGTATCTCCAACCTTGCCCTCAAGCATCTGCGCTCTTCTCCAGTCGTTGGTGTCGTTTGGCCCGCGGGGCGCCGGGTCACCCGCGCTCCCGAGCCGGTTGCAATCGTTTGCAGATTAGCGAGTGTAGACCAAAATGCAAACGGCTGCATGGCCGCCCGTGCCGCGCTCCGGCAGCGCCGCGGGCGCACGGGTTGCAAACGATTGTCGGGCCGGCGGCTCGCGGAGGCGGCTCAGGCGGCGAAGCGGCGCTGCGAGCGAGCGTAGTGCTCGCGCAGGCGGCGGGCGCGCTCGCCGGCGTCATCCTCCCCGGCGAGCAGGGGGATCGTGCCCCTGATCCGTTCCCGGGGATGCGGGGTCCAGACACGGCCCTCGCAGGGGACCGCGTCGGTGACCGGGATCGCGCAACGGCGGCCCTCGCCGGAGCGGAATGCGCAGACGACGAGCCAGGCGGGAGCGCCGTCGCCGTCGGTGAGCACCGACTCGACCTCGCCGAGCAGCGAGCCGTTCAGGTCATCGACCCGCCACCCGCGCCAGCCCTCGACCTCGGTGAGGTCGGGCGCGCGGCGGGTCTCGCGTTTCAGCGTGGGAACCAGATTCGACATCGAACGCTCAAGCTACTCCTCGCGAAGGCGGAATTCGACCCCCAACCGGACGGCATGGAAACCGCCCCGGCCGGCGCCCGCCCTGCCCCGCGGCGGTCAGAGGTTGGTGACCTCCGAGGCGATCTCCTGGGCGGCCTTCTTGGCGTCGTCGAACAGCAGCGAGGTCTTCTCCAGGTAGAAGAGGTCGTTGTCGATCCCGGCGAACCCGGGGCTCAGGCTGCGCTTGATCACGATCACCTGCTGCGCCTCGGCGACCTCGATGATCGGCATGCCGGCGATCGGGCTGTCGGGATCGTCCTTGGCGGCCGGGTTGGTGACGTCGTTGGCGCCGATCACGACCGCGACGTCGGTGCGCGGCATGTCCGGGTTGATGTCGTCCATCTCGACCAGCTTGTCGTAGGGGACGTCGGCCTCGGCGAGCAGCACGTTCATGTGCCCGGGCATCCGGCCGGCGACCGGATGGATCGCGTAGCGGACATCGACGCCGCGCTTGCCGAGCTCGTCGGCGAGCTCCTTGACGGCGTGCTGGGCCTGCGCGACCGCGAGCCCGTAACCGGGGACGATGACCACGGAGTCGGCGTAGGCGAGGGCGATCGCGGCGTCCTGGGCGCCGATCGAGCGGTGTGGGCGCTCCTCCCCGGAGCCCGCCCCTCCCCCGCTCGGCGCGCCGCCGAAGCCGGCGAAGAGGATGTTGGCGACCGAGCGGTTCATCGCCTTCGCCATCTCCATCGTGAGGATCGTCCCCGAGGAGCCGACGAGGGTGCCGGCGACGATCAGGGCGACGTTGTCGAGCGCGAAGCCGGCGGCCGCCGCGGAGAGGCCCGTGGCCGCGTTGAGCAGCGCGATCACGACCGGCATGTCGGCGCCGCCGATCGGCAGCACGACCATGTTGCCGAGCACGCCCGCGGCGATCAGGACGGCGATGAAGAGGCCCTGCGAGGGGCTGTCGTGATCGATGCCCATGACCACGCAGGCGGCGACGATCCCGGCCAGCAGCAGGCCGTTGATGATGTGCTGGCCCGGCAGCGCCACCGGATGGGTGGGGACCAGATCCTGCAGCTTGCCGAAGGCGATGTTCGAGCCCCAGAAGGAGATCGAGCCGATCACGACCGCGAGCAGGATCGGGATGAAGGCGTCGAGCGCGAAGCTCTCTCCGGTGTCGAGGCCGTGGCGCAGCTCGGCCCAGGCGATCAGCGCGACCGCGCCGCCGCCGACCCCGTTGTAGAGGGCGACCATCTGCGGCATCTGGGTCATCTGGACGCGGATCGAGGCGACCACGCCGACGGCCCCGCCGACGATGATGCCGCCCGCGATCAGGCCCCAGTTGCCGATCCCGTCGAGCAGCAGGGTGGTGACGACGGCGACCGCCATGCCGGTGGCGGCGATCAGGTTGCCCTGCTTGGCGCTGGTCGGGTGGGTGCCGCGCCGGATCCCGAAGATGAAGAGCGAGAAGGCGACGATGTAGAGCAGCGTGGCGACGTCGCCACCCGGCTCGAGCACGGCGGGGAGGATCAGCGGCACCGGCTCAGCCCCCGGTCCCTGATCCCGCGGCGTCGGCGTCGGCGGCCGGCTTCTTCTTGCGGCTGAACATGCTCAGCATCCGGTCGGTGACCATGAAGCCGCCGACGATGTTGATCGTCCCGAAGGCGATCGCGATGAAGCCGATGATCTCCTCGAGCGCATCGTCGGCGAACCCGACCACGATCAGCCCGCCGAGCATGACGATCCCGTGGATCGCGTTGGTCTGCGACATCAGCGGCGTGTGCAGCGTCGTCGGCACCTTGGAGATCACCTCGAAGCCGACGAAGGCCGCGAGGACGAAGATGGTCAGCTCGGTAACGAGGTCCATGGCTCGCTCAGCTCTTCCCTTCCACCACTGACTTGGCTCGTTCGTTGCGGATCTCGCCGCCGTGCGTCAGGCAGGCGCCGGCGACCACCTCGTCCTCGAAGTCGAGGCTCAGCGCCCCCTCCTCGTCGACGATCAGGCCGATGAAGTTCTCCAGGTTCTTGGCGTAGAGCTGCGAGGCATGCGCGGACATGTCGCTGGCGAGGTTGGCGGGGGCGATCACCCGCACGCCTCCCTCCTCGACGGTCTCCCCCGCCCTCGTCAGCTCGCAGTTGCCCCCACTGTCGCCGGCCAGATCGACGATCAGCGAGCCCGGCGCCATGTTGCGGACGCCCTCGGCCGTGATCAGGATCGGCGCCCGGCGGCCGGGGATCTGCGCGGTGGTGATGATCACGTCCTGGCGCGCGGCGTTCTCGGCCAGCGCCTGGCGCACCTGCTCGTTCTCCTCCTCGGTGAGCGGGCGCGCGTAGCCGCCCTCGTCCTCGGCGTCGGGGATGAAGTCGAGCTCCAGCGGACGGCCCCCGAGCGAGCTGATCTGCTCCCAGGCGGCGCGGCGGATGTCGAAGCCGCTGACCACGGCGCCGAGGCGGCGGGCGGTCGCGATCGCCTGCAGCCCGGCTACGCCCGCGCCCAGCACCATGACGCGCGCGGGCGACACCGTGCCGGCGGCGGTGGTCATCATCGGGAAGAAGCGCCCGGCCTCGCGCGCGGCGAGCAGGGTGGCGGCGTAGCCGGCGACGTTGGCCTGCGAGGAGAGCGCGTCCATCGCCTGCGCGCGGGTGATGCGCGGGATCGCCTCGACGGCGAAGGCGCTGACGCCGCCCGCGGCCAGAGCGCTCGTCGTGTCGGTGGCGGTGAGCGGTGCGAGAAAGCCGATCAGGACCTTGTCGCGGCCCACGCGGCCGATCTCCTCCACCGTCGGCGTGGCGACGCGGAGGACGATGTCGGCGCCCCACGCGTCGGCGGCCGAGCCGACCTGGGCGCCCGCCTCTGTGTACTGCTCGTCCGGATGCCCGGCCCCCACGCCGGCCCCGGACTCGACCGTGACGTCGAGCCCCTTGCCGGCCAGGGACTTGACCGTCTCGGGGATCAGCGCGACGCGGCGCTCGCCGGCAACTGTCTCTTTGGGGACTCCGATCCTCATCGCGGTCGGGGAATGTATCCGAGCGCCCCGCACCGATGTAGCTCGCCCCCCGGCGCCGCGTCCGGCGGGCGGGCCCGCGGCCCCCGCGTGCGGCGGCTCAGGCGGGCGCGCCGGTGCCGACGCTCGCCGCTGGGCGCTCGCGCGTGTGGCGGCGCTCGGCGGGGTCGAGGTGGACCGGCGAGGCGATCAGGCGGTCGATGCCGACCTCGGGGAAGCGCTTGACCCGCTCCGCGACGTCGG
>CAZARJ010000213.1:0-3810 GCA_964487515.1 uncultured Conexibacteraceae bacterium
TCTGGCGCCAACTGGCACTGGGCAAGCACGACCGCGCCCTCCTCGATCTGCGCCGCGCGCCGCCCGATCCGCTCGCGGGCCTCGGCGGCCGCCCGCGCCTCGGTCTCGGCCCGCACCCGCTCGATCTCCTCCCGGACCCGCCGGCGCGCCTCCTCGCGCAGGGTCCCGACCTCGCGGCGCAGCCAGCGGGTGGCCTCGTCCCGCGCCCGGGCCTCGAGCGCGGCGCGATCGGCGGCCTGCCGATCCCCGCCCTCGCCGTCGTCCCGATCCGCTTCGCGGTCGCCCTCGTCCCCGTCCCCGTCCCCGGGGGCCGGATCGGGCTGCTCCGCGTGCTCGCCCTGCTCGGGCGGTTCGCCCCCGCCCTGGTCGACGCCGGCGTTCTCCTCCCCGGGATCCGGCCCGGGCTCCCTCTCCGCCTGCGCGCCGCCCTGATCCGGCGGGCCGAGCAGCCACTCCGCGGTGCCGCCGGCCGCCTCGTCGTCCCCGGCGGGGGACCGCTCCCCGACGCCGGCGCTCCCAGAGCCGGCCGGGGCCTGCCCGGCCTCGTCCCGCCCGTCGTCCTCCTCCTCGTCCCGGCGGCGGCCGAAGATGCGAAAGCGCGGTGCCATCGAGGCGGCAGGCTACGCGATGGCAGCGAGGTCCCGGTAGGCGGCCAGCACGCGGGCGGCCATCCGATCGGCGCCGAACGGCCTCGCCCGCCGCGCGCCCCCGGCGACGCGTCCCGGCCCCTCCAGGTGCCGCGCCGCGAGGCGGGCCCAGGCCTCGGGGTCGAAGTCGCCGGCCAGGCAGCCGTCGAGGCCCCGGAGCAGGAACGGGGCGATCCCGACCGGGGTGGAGAGCACAGGGACCTCGCACGCGACCGCCTCCACGGCGGCGAGCCCGAAGCCCTCGTTCTCGGAGGGGACGAGCACGGCGGCGGCCGCGTTCACGTACAGCGGGACCTGCGCCGGGGGCACGGAGTCGAGCGTCAGCAGCTCCGCCCCGGCGCGCCGCGCGACCGCGAGCGCGCGGTCGTGGCGCTTGACCGGTCGCGACGGGGCGGCGGGGAAGAGCAGGTAGCGGCCGCCCGGATCGAGCCCGAGGGCCGCGCGCGCGTCCGAGCGGGAGCCGGGCCGGAAGCGCTCGACGTCGATGCCGCAGGGCAGGATCGCGGCCCGCCCGGGCGGCCGAGGCAGCCCCGGGCGTCCCCCCTCGGGGGCGAACAGGGCCCGGGAGGCCGCGGCGACGATCGTCCCCGGGCGGCGGGCGAGCAGCCGGGAGAGCGGCCCGACGAGACGGTGACGCACGTCGGTGCCGTGGAAGGTGACCACCAGCGGGCTCGCTCCGGCCGCCGCGGCGCACCAGCCCGCGAGCCCGTAGTGGGCGTGCACGACGTCGAAGCTCCCGGCGCGCAGGATCGCCCGCAGGCGCCGCACCGCCTCCGGATAGCGGCGCCAGCCGGGCTGCCAGTCGAACGTCTCGACCTGGACCCCGTTGCGGCGCAGGCCGGCGACCTGCTCGCGCACGAAGCTGCCCCGCTGCGGCGCCTCGGGGGAGGGGGCCATGTTGCTGGTCACGAGCACCCGCATCGGCAGGCGCAGGGTATTCGCCGCCCCGGGGATGCCGCCGGATGCGCCCGCGTTCGGCCCCCGGGCCCGGCCCGGCACGGCCCGCCCGCGCCCGCCGGGAGCCGCGGGCGGATTTCGGCACGGTTCCGGCGCGGGATCGTCACATCCGCGTCTTGTTCGGTTTCACCCTGCCTTCCACGATCGCGGGGCAAGCGAATCCGGCGGCCGCTGCCGCCGGGAAAGGAGTTCGGGATGTACGCCACATACGGCCTCATCCATGCCCGCGTCCTCGGCCTCGCCGACGACATCTGGAGCCGGCTCAGGGCCGAGCGCGGACAGGGAACGGTCGAGTACGTCGGCCTGATCCTGCTCGTCGCCGCGCTGATGGGCGGCATGGTCGCCGCCGTCGGCGGCCTCGGCAGCCTGTCGGGGATCGGCAAGGAGCTCGCCGAGGCGATCACCAAGAAGATCATCCAGGGAATCCAGAAGATCACCTTCGGCAAGTGAGGTGGCCGGGGCCGTCCGTCCTGCGGCGGGCGGCCCCGTTTCTGGAACACTGCGCGGATGGCGGAGCGCAGCTATGGACGGGGGCCGGAGGAGATGCGGCCGGTCGAGATCGAGGTCGGATTCGTCCGCACCGCGAGCGGCTCGGCCCTGATCTCGGTCGGCGAGACGCGCGTCATCTGCACGGCCTCGGTCGCCGACGAGGTGCCGCGCTGGATGCGCGGCCGGGGCCGCGGCTGGGTGACGGCCGAGTACGCGATGCTGCCGGCATCTACCGGCGAGCGCAAGGAGCGGGATTCGAAGCGCGGCCGCCCGGACGGCCGCTCGACCGAGATCCAGCGCCTGATCGGCCGCGCCCTGCGCGTCGTCGTCGACTTCGAGGCGCTCGGCGAGCGCGCAATCTGGATCGACTGCGACGTCCTGCAGGCCGACGGCGGCACCCGCTGCGCCTCGATCACCGGCGCCTACGTGGCGCTCCGTCAGGCGCTCGCGGGGCTGGTCGAGCGCGGCGCGCTGAAGGCGGTGCCCCTCACCGGCTCGGTGGCGGCGCTCAGCGTCGGGATGGTCGACGGCGAGCCGCTCTGCGACCTCGACTACTCGGAGGACTCCCGCGCCGAGGTCGACGCGAACGTGGTCATGACCGGGGACGGCGGGCTGGTCGAGGTCCAGATGACGGCCGAGCGCACGCCGCTCTCGCGGCCGGCGCTCGACCTTCTGCTCGACTACGCGGAGGCGGGGATCGAGCAGCTCCGCGCCCTCCAGGAGGGCGCGGCGGGCGCGTGAGCGCGGGCGCGCGGCGGCGCTTCGTCGTCGCGACGCGCAACCCCCACAAGCTGGAGGAGCTGCGCGCGATCCTCGCCGAGGCGGGCCTCGCGATCGAGCTCGATCCGCTGCCGGAGTCGGTGCGCCTGCCGCGCGAGGACGGGGAGACGTTCGCCGCCAACGCGCTCGGCAAGGCGCGCGCAGCCCGGGCGCAGACGGGCGCCCCGGCGCTCGCCGACGACTCCGGCATCGTCGCCGCGGCGCTCGGGGGCCGGCCCGGGGTCCGCTCGGCCCGCTTCGCCGGCCCGGGCGCGAGCGACGCGGAGAACCTCGAGCTGCTGTTGCGCGAGATGCGCGGCGCCGCCGATCGCTCGGTGGCCTTCGTCTGCGCGCTCGCGCATGTCGACGCCGCGGGCGCGGAGTCCGTGTACGAGGGGCGTTGCGAGGGGACGCTCGCCGAGCGGCCCCGGGGCGAGGGCGGGTTCGGCTACGACCCCGCGTTCATTCCCGGCGAGCCCGGCGACGGGCGCACGATGGCCGAGCTGAGCGCGGCCGAGAAGCACCGGATCTCACACCGGGGGCGCGCGCTCCGCGCCTTCGCGAAGGCCCTCGGAGGCGCGCGATGAGACGCGGCAAGGCCGGGGCGGCGCTGCTGTCGGTCGCCTCGAACTGCGTCCTGATCGCGATCAAGCTCGCCGCCGGGCTGCTCACCGGCTCGATCGCGATCCTGACCGAGGCGGTCCACTCGCTGATCGACCTGCTGGCCTCGCTGATGGCCCTGATCTCGGTTCGCGCGGCCGACCAGCCCGCCGACGCCGACCATCCCTACGGCCACGAGAAGGCGGAGAACGTGGCCGCCGGGGCGGAGGCGATGCTCATCCTGCTCGGCGCGGCCCTGATCGTGATCGAGGCCGTGCGGCGCCTGTTCACGGGCTCGGAGGTGAGCCACATCGGGATCGGCATGGCGGTGATCGGGGCCTCGATCGTCGCCAACCTG
>CAZARJ010000214.1:0-3807 GCA_964487515.1 uncultured Conexibacteraceae bacterium
ATCGGCTCCAAGAACTTCACCGAGCAGTTCATCCTCGGCGAGATCTACGCGCAGGCGCTCGAGGCCGCCGGCTACGACGTCAACAAGGATCTCAACCTCGGCTCCGAGCAGGTCGCTCTCAAGGCGCTCGAGAGCGGTGAGGTGAGCGGCTACCCGGAGTACACGTCGACCGCGCTGACCTCGTTCTTCGACTACGCGCCGGAGGACGTGCCCGCGGACGCCGACGAGGCCTACGAGCAGACCAAGACCGACTTCTCGGACCTCGGCCTGGTCGCCTACCCGCCGACCCCGTTCTCGAGCGCCAACGCGGTCGGCCTGCTGACCGAGACCGCCGAGGAGCTGGATCTGACCAGCATCTCCGACCTCGAGGGCAAGTCCCAGGACCTCGTCCTCGCGGGCTCGCCGGAGTGCCGCCAGCGCATCGACTGCCTGGTCGGCCTGGAGCAGAACTACGGGCTCGAGTTCAAGAAGTTCACCCCGGTCGACATCGGGCTGCGCTACGAGGTCCTGGACAAGGGCGACGCCGACCTGTCGATCCTGTTCACGACCGACGCGCAGCTGTTCGTCAACGGCGACAAGTACACGACGCTCGAGGACGACCAGGGCGTGCTGCCCGCGGGCAACGTGATGTTCATCGCCGGCCAGGACGCCGCCGACTCGGCGGGGCCCGACTTCCAGTCGACGATCGAGGCGGTGCAGGAGAACCTCAGCCTCGAGGTCATGCAGGAGCTCAACTCCCGCGTCGACATCGACAAGGAGAAGCCGGCCAAGGTCGCGGCCGACTACCTGAGCGAGTTCGGCTACACCGAGTGACGCTCACGTTCTGAGGCCACGGTGCCGGGGCGGGCGCGATCGGCGCGCCCGCCCCGCCCGCCGGCCCCGCCGGCCGCTCGGGCGGCGGCGGAGGCCGTTTATCCATAGGATCGGGCGCGAACGATGGGCGCGATCTCACAAGACGTCCGCTCGGGCTCCAAGCCCGATCGCAACCTGGCCCTGGATCTGGTCCGCGTGACCGAGGCGGCCGCCCTCTCCTCGGCCCGCTGGGTCGGGCGCGGGGACAAGGAGGCCGCCGACGGGGCCGCCGTCGACGCGATGCGGCTGATGATCAACACCGTGCCGATGGACGGGATCGTGGTGATCGGCGAGGGCGAGAAGGACGAGGCCCCGATGCTCTACAACGGGGAGGAGATCGGCGACGGAAGCCCGCCCCGCGTCGACATCGCCGTCGACCCGCTCGAGGGCACCCGGCTCTGCGCCGAGGGCCGCCCGGGGGCGCTGGCGGTGATCGCGCTCGCCGAGCGCGGCAGCATGTTCGACCCCGGCCCCTGCGTATACATGGAGAAGCTGGCCGGCGGGCCCGACATCGCCGACTGCCTCGACCTCGAGGTCCCGATCGGCGACGTCGTCCAGCGGGTGTCCGAGCGCCGCGGGGTGCGCCCCGAGGAGATCACGACCGTGATCCTGGACCGCGAGCGCCACGCCGAGGGCGTGCGCCAGATCCGCGCCGCGGGCAGCCGCATCCGCTTCATCACCGACGGCGACGTCTCCGCCGCGCTGCTCGCCGTCACCGAGGGCACCGGCGTCGACCTGCTCTGGGGCATCGGCGGCACCCCCGAGGGCGTGATCTCGGCCGCCGCGATCAAGTGCACCGGCGGGCAGATGCTGGGGCGCCTGTGGCCCCGCGACGACGGCGAGCGCAAGGCCGCCGAGGACGCGGGCTACGACATCGAGCGCGTGCTCGGCGTCGACGATCTGGTCGGCGGCAACGACGCCTTCTTCGCCGCCACCGGGGTCACCGACGGCGACCTGCTGCAGGGGGTGCGCTACTCGGGCAGCGGCCGGGCCTCGACCGAGTCGCTGGTCATGCGCTCGCGCTCCGGCACCGTGCGCCGGATCAGCGGCCGCCACGACCAGGGCAAGCTGCGCGAGATCACCGGCGCCCGCTACGGCTGATCGCGGCCGCCCCCGTCGCCGCATCCGCAGTCGTCGTCGTCGCGTCCGGGCCGCGCCCGCTCGGCCTCGCGCGCGTCGCCCGCGGCCCGGGCGGCGGCGAAGTCCGAGGTCATCCCGCGCAGGGTCCCGGTGTCGTGGAGCTCGAAGCGCAGCGCGTTGACGACCGCTCCGGCGAGCAGCCCGAGCGCCAGGATGTAGAACCAGATCAGGGCGATGAGGATGAAGCTGACGATGCGCCCGAACTCCCCGACGGTCGAGAAGTTGACCAGGTAGATGGGGAAGAGGAGGTTCGCGATCGCCCCCGCGAGGGCCATCAACAGGGCCCCGGGCCAGACGGCGCGCCAGGGCAGGTGCCCCTTCGGCACCGCCCAGTAGATCAGGCAGAGGATCAGGAACGTGATCGCCAGGCCGCCCGCGATCAGGACCGTGTTCGACAGCCAGCCGATCTCCGAGAGCCCGAACGGGAGATCCTCGACGCCGGAGACGACGAGGCTCTCCGCGGCGGGCACGGTGACGCTCGCGGCGAGGAAGAAGGTGACGACGACGAGCATCAGCAGGGCGAAGCGCTTCTGCTCCACCCAGCCCCGGCATTCGACGTGGTAGATGCGGCAGAAGGCCGTATCCATCGCGCCCCAGAAGGAGCTCCCGATCCACAGGCCGGCCACGATCGCGACGATCCCGATCTCGGTCGAGCTCGAGCTGAGCTGATCCAGCGTCGAGCGCAGCGTGCCCTGCTCGCTGGAGGGGAAGAGCTCCTGCAGATCGCGCAGGATGCTCGCCTGCACGTCGGGGCTCTGCAGGAGCTGCCCGGCGATGAACAGGACCAGCAGCGAGAACGGGAACAGCGCCAGCAGCAGGTTGTAGGCGACCATGGCCGCCATCCCGGTGATGTTCTCCTCGTAGGCGCGGCGCCAGAACGCGGCCAGCGAGAGGCGCGCGCTGCCCCGGCTCAACGGCGCTCGACCGCGTCGCGGAGCGCCGTCGTGGCGCGGCCGGCGATCCGCAGGCCCAGCGACGCCACGCCGACCGCGGCCGCCGCCCCGTCGCGGGCCAGCCCCTCGAGCCCCCCGAGCGGGCCGGAGGGGGATGGTGAGGGTGGGGAAGAGGGCCGCGCTTCAGGCGCGGCTGCGCCCGTCGCGGCCGGCCGCTTCCCGGACGCCTCGCGGCGCGGGCTGCGCACGGCCGGCCGCGTCCGGGGCAGGCTTCCGAGCACGCTCGGCTCGGCGTCCCCGCCCCCGGGCTCCGGCACCGTCCTCTCAGCTCCGGTCCCCTCGGGGCGCCGCTTGCGATCCGCGCTCATGCCCCTATTTCAGCGCCTTCGCCGGATCGACGCCATCCCCGCCCGGAAATGGAATGTCGTTATGGTGAAACTATACGTTTAGGCACTGTTACCAGTTATACGATTAAGCCCTGCCGGAGAGCCGAAAGCCTTCAGGAATGGGGAAAATCCTCCAACAAATGTCCAGTCTCGTCGCGATGTCTTGATATTGGTCCCACTAATGACTATATGTATGGGGGACGGGCGACCCAAGAGGTTCCCGGCGTCATCCGCCGCGATATGCGGACGATGAGCCAGGGGGCGGGACCAGGGGGAGCGAACCACGCGCAGTGGGGAGTGAGACGTGAGCGCCAATGCGAATCAGGGGCCGAAGGGCTCGCGGCGGGCACCGAAGGCGAAGGGCGGCGGGGGTCGGAACGACGGGTCGGGGCGGAGACGGGGCCCGAGCTGCGATCAGGGGGGAAAGGGGGGCGAGGTGCCACGCTGGGCGCCCGGCGCGACCGCGCTGGAGCTGGTGGCGGACGGCAAGCGAATGCGAGTGCTCGAGACGCTCGAGGATCTGGGCCGGACCAATC
>CAZARJ010000215.1:0-3805 GCA_964487515.1 uncultured Conexibacteraceae bacterium
TCCTCGGCGAGAGCTGGCGCATGCACCCCGACGTCTGCGCGTTCGTGAGCGAGCTGATGTACGACGGGCGCCTGCGGGCGGCGCCGGGCCGGGACCGGCAGCGGATCGTCGGCGGCGGCGTGCTGGAGGGCACCGGGACGCGCTGGCTGCCGGTCCCCCACGACGGCAACGCGCAGAGCTCGACGGAGGAGGCGGAGCGGATCGCCACCCTGCTCCGCGATCTGCGCGGCGCCCGCTACGTCGACTGCGACGGCGCGGAGCACGCCCTGACCCGCGACGACGTCCTCGTGGTCACGCCCTTCAACGCCCAGGTCAAGTGCCTGGAGTCGGCCCTGCCGGAAGGCACCCGGATCGGCACCGTCGACAAGTTCCAGGGCCAGTCCGCGCAGATCGTCCTCTACTCGATGGCGAGCTCAGGCGAGGACGTCCCGCGCGGCCTCGAGTTCCTGTTCAGCCGCAACCGCCTCAACGTGGCCATGTCCCGCGCCAAGTGCGTCGCCGCCCTCGTCTGCTCCCCCGCCCTACTCGACGTCACCTGCCGAACCGTCGACCAGATGCGCCTCGTGAACGCGGTCTGCACCCTGGCCGAGGCCCCCTAGGCATCCGATCAAGCGATCACCGTCCTCCCTCCCACAGGCCGGCGAACGGGACCGCGGCGAGGCGATCCCCGAACGGGACGCTACGGGCGCCGGTGTAGAGAAGCGCGCCGGCCTTGAACTTGTCCCCGAGCTTGTCCCGCAGATACCTGAGACCCCGGAAGTCCCGGTCGCGGACGGTCGCAGCAGCCTTGACCTCAACGCCGGCGACGCTCCCGTCGGGAAACTCAAGGACGAGATCGACTTCGCGTTGTTCGCGGTCTCGGTAGTGATAGATGCGAGGGGCATCTTCGAGCCAGGAGATCTGGCGAACCAGCTCCATCGCCGCGAACGTCTCGAAGAACATTCCGATGAGGTCGGGAGCGTTCGCCACTCGGCGCTCGTCCGTGCCGGTCAAGAATGCGAGCAGGCCCGTATCGGCGATGTGAACCTTCGGGCGCTTGATCGATCGCGCGAGCAAATTGTCCCTCCAAGCGGGCAGGCGATGAATCAGGAACAACATTTCGAGCAGCTCGACGTTGCGCCGGATCGTCGTCGCGCCCATATCCAGCGTGCGACTCAGTCCCTCGATGTTCAGCTCGGCCGCAGAGGTCGCGCCGACGGCCCGCAGCAGTTGAGCGATGGCCGCGCTATCGGTGACGTCCCTGAGATCCGCGATGTCGCGCTCGAGAATCCCCTCGATGTAGCTCTCGAAGAACGGGAACCGGCGATTCCTCGGGCGTCCCTGGATCTCGGGATACCCACCTACGGCGAGCATCTCCGCATATTCCCGGTGGCCAATCGGGGCATCGTCGACGATGGGAAAGCGGCTCTCGAATAGCCCGGGGATGAAGGACTCACGCATGCCGCGCAACTCACCCTGGCTGAATGGACGCAGGCGTATGTACTCGGCCCGACCAGCCAGGCTCTCCTTGACCCGCTTCATCTTCAGCAAGTTCGCCGAGCCGGTGATCGCGAACTGCCCGGGAGTCTGGTCGCGATCGACTCGCAGCTTGATCTCCGTCAACAGTTCGGGAACGCGCTGGATCTCGTCGATAGCCACCGGCGTATCCAGCGTGGCTATGAAACCCGCGGGGTCCCTGCTTGCGGCAGTGCGAAGAACCTGGTCGTCGAGGGTGAGAAGCGTTCGTCCCGCCCCCTCCGCAGCTGCTACCTGCTGTAGGAGCGTGCTCTTACCGACCTGGCGAGCGCCGAGAACTACGACCACCCGTGTATCGGCCAACGCCGCCTCAATGGCGCGTTGAGCGTGCCTGGGAACGAGACGCTGGCCCGCCATCGCCCACAGCCTACCGACCGATCCCGACAAATCCACCAGATGCACCCCCGCGGATCCACCACGACCCCCTCGACAAATCCACCACCGGAGCCCCGCGAATCCACCACGCTAGGTGACGTGGCGTCGTCGCGAAGTCCCGGCTAATCCACCGTACTGCGTGCGTTCCAGCCGGCGATGAAGGTCTGGAGGGCCTGCTCGTCGCTGATGTCGATGTTCGCCTCGCGGAGGGCCGCCACCAGCTCGTTGGTCGCGTCGGCGTCCTCGGGTGCGGCGTCCAGGGCCTCGGCGAGATCATCCTTGAAGACGGAGACCGCTTCGACGGTCTCGGCGAGGGCATCGTCAGGCAACTCACGCTTGCGGGCCGTGAAGCGGACCCAGGCGTCGAGGGCATCGGGAACGGCGGCGAAGTACTCGTCATCGGCGACGACCTTGCGCGGCAGCCAGTCAGCCATGAAGAGCTCGACGACGACGGGGCTCCAGCGCAGCGGACGCCCGTCGACGTAATCGGCGGCGAAGTCGATCGCCGTCGAGACGACGTCGGCCGCTTCGCTTTCCGCCTCGATGCCGGCTGCTTCCGGAGCGGCGAGGAACTCCCCGTGCAGCGCCTCGCGCTCGGCCTCGGTCACCTCTGGGATCGCCTCGTCCGGCTCGACATCGGGCAGGGCGCGAACCCGGCTCCAGGCGAGCGCCCGATACTGCGCGTAATCCTCCTCCAGGGCCGGGCTCACCGTCCGGTCGGTGATCGCGAGCGCCCCTCGGATTCGCGCCGCGGCGTCGGCCGGGTCGACATCGGCGATGGTCAGGGCTTGCCCCTCCTCGGGGCGGCGGGCCATCACCTCCTCGACCCTTTCGATCGAGTCGGCAAGCAGGATGTCCTTCGCCGCGCGCCCGAAGTTGTTGTCGATGAAGATGCCGACGGCATGACGTGATCCATCGTCCGCCACCGACTCGATGAAGTAGGTCCGCCCGTCGTCGAAGATCGGCTCGGACATGACGGCGACCCGCTCCGGCCGCGCGGATCCGATCGCGGCGGCCCAATTCGGCAGTGGCTGGGCGGCAAGGGCTTCCACGTGCTCGGCGGCCCTGGCGGCGAGGGGCTGGCCGGCGAGTTCACGGAAGGCGGAGAGCAGGATCGCGGCGCCCGGGTTGCCCTGGTCGGCGATGTCATCGACCAGGTGAGCGCCGACCTTCAGCTCGTGGTCGTCAGGGGCCTCGAGGTCCCGCTCCTCCCAGATGTACCCGAGCATCTCCGAAACGGCGAGCTCCGCATGGAGGGGGCTGCTGAATCCGGCCGCGGTGGCGCAGAATTCCGCAGCCGGCGAACGCGCCCGGGAGCGATTCCGCTTGAGCTCGCGGCGAGCGGCGATCTTGGCCGGATGTCCTTGCTCGCGGCGGCGTCGGGAGCGGCTCATCGGTGGCAGGGTAACCCGAGCGCCCACAAAGGGGGACAGCCTCGGCGTCCGTCACGTCCGAAGGCCGGAAGCATGCCAATCCACCCGGCCCTGCGGTTACTCGGCCCGGTGCCCGACCAGGCCGATCACGCCGGCAACGGTGCCGACGTAGATGTCGCCCTCGGGGCCGAGGTAGAGGGCCGCGTAGTGGTTGTTGGCCATCGCCCCGGCGCCCGCGCGCCGCGTCCAGAGCACCTCGCCGGTCGCGGCGTCGAGGGCGGTCACGTACCAGGCGTCGATGCCCGCCGGGTGTTCCGGCTTGGTGTAGGTGAGCAGCGTTCCGTCGGCGGCGGAGACCTTGGAGACGACGGAGGGGATCCGGACCTCGTCGTTGGTCCAGGCGAGGTCGCAGTCGCCCCGATGCGGGTTGAAGTCGATCCGCGCGGCGCCGGGCTCGCTGGAGTGGCCGCCGAGCAGATCGAAGAGCCGGTAGCCGTAGTTGTTCTCGACGAACAGGGCGCGCCCGGCGGCGATCAGCGAGT
>CAZARJ010000216.1:0-3800 GCA_964487515.1 uncultured Conexibacteraceae bacterium
GCGCCCTTGGTCATGCAGGCGTCGACGGCCTCCGGGTCGAGGTCGAGGTCGTCCAGCATGCGGACGGCGTCGAAGAGGTAGGGGAAGAGGAGCCGGTTGACGACGAAGCCGACCGTGTCCGGCACCTCGATCGGGGTCTTGCCGAGCGCGGCGCAGAAGGCGCGCGCCCGGGCGCCGAGCTCGGGCGGGGTCTCCGCGGGCAGGCAGAGCTCGATCAGCTCCATGCGCGGGACCGGGTTGAAGACGTGCAGCCCGTAGAGGCGGTCGGAGACCCCGGCCGGCTCGGCGAGCTCGGCGACGCGCAGCGAGGAGGTGGTCGTCGCCAGATCGGCCTCGGGGCTGACCTCGGCCAGCGAGGCGAGCAGCGCCACCTTCGGCTCCGGGTCCTCGACGATCGCCTCGACGATCAGGTCGCACTCGCTCAGGTCGGAGGGGCTGGTGGTGACGCGCAGGTTGCCGGGGTCGGAGCCCTCGATCTTGCGGCAGAGCTTCTCGACCATCTCCTCGGCGCGCCAGGCGGAGGCGTCGCTGCGCGCCAGCAGCCGCACCGTGCCCAGGGTGGTCGCCACCGCCGCCAGGCCGAGCGCGATCGTGCCGCTGCCGGCGACGGCAGGGCTCGTGTAGCCGTTCTCGGGCACCTCAGGAATCGTCGGCCTCCCGCGGCTTGGCGAGGGCGGAGGGCCACCAGGTGTGGCGGCCGAGGTCGAGTGTTATCGCTGGTACGAGCACGGAGCGGACCAGGAAGGTATCGAGGAGCACCCCGAACGCGACGACGAACCCGATCTCCGTCAAGAAGACCAACGGCAGGACGGCGAGGGTGGAGAAGGTCCCGGCGAGCACGATCCCGGCCGAGGTGATCACCGCGCCGGTCACCGCCAGGCCGCGCACCGTCCCCTCCCGCGGGTCGGTGCGGATCGTCTCCTCCCGCACCCGCGCCATCAGGAAGATGTTGTAGTCGACCCCGAGCGCGACCAGGAATATGAACGCGAACAGGGGCAGCGACGGGTCGCTCCCCGGGAAGCCGAAGATCACGTCGAAGACGACGAAGCCGACCCCGAGCGCGGCGATGAAGGAGATGATCACGGTCCCGATCAGCACCAGCGGCGCGACCAGGGCCCGGAGGAGGACGACCAGGATCAGCAGCACGACCGCGAGCGCGATCGGCGGGATCAGCATCGAGTCGCGGGCGGCCGCCTTGCGCAGGTCGTGCTCGATCGCGGAGGGCCCGCCGACGAGCACCTCCCCGCGCGCCGCCCCCCGCGCCACCTCGCGCAGGTCGGGCACGAGGTCGTAGGACTCGGTCGAGAAGGGGTCCAGGCTCAGCGTCGCATGCAGCAGCACGCCGGGCTCGCCGCGGCCGGCGACCCGCACGTCCTCGACCTCGGGGACCTTCGCCAGCGCCGCCGCGGTCTTGGTCGCGTCGGCGGGGTCGGAGACGATCACGTCGGTGAGCCCGCTGGTGCCGGCGGGGAAGGCCTCCGCGAGCAGCTCCTGGCCGCGCACGGACTCGACGTCGTTGCGGAAGCTGCTCGACTGGGTGAGGCCGGTGTCGAAGGCGAGCCAGCCGACCGAGAAGATGGCCAGCACCACCAGCGCGCCGATCCAGACGCGCCGGGGGCCGCGGGCGATCCGCTCCCCGACCCGGCGCCAGACGCCGTGCGTCTCGTCCGAGCCCGTGTCGCCGAGATGCGGGACGAAGGGCCAGAAGACCCAGCGGCCGGCGATCACGAGCACCGCCGGCAGCGCCGTGAGCATCGAGATCATCGCCACCGCGATCCCGGCCGCGCCGACCGGTCCCAGCCCGGCGGTGCCCTCGACCTCGGCCAGCGTGAGGCAGAGCAGGGCGGCGATCACGGTCAGCCCGGAGGCGAAGATCGCCGGGCCCGCGCGGCGCATCGCGACCCGCATCGCGTCGTGCTTGTCCTCGTTGCGGCGCAGCTCCTCCCGGTAGCGGGCCACGAGCAGCAGCGCGTAGTCGGTCCCGGCGCCGAAGACGAGCACCGGCATGATCGCCGCCGACTGCCCGTTGACGGTCACCCCGATCTCGGTCAGCCCGTAGCCGATCCCGCGCGCCGTCAGCTCGGCGAGCCCGACGGCGAGCAGGGGGAAGAACCAGAACACCGGGCTCCGGTAGACGATCAGCAGCAGCAGGAAGACGATCGAGGCGGTCGCCAGCAGCAGCGTGCTGTTGATCCCGGTGAAGACGTCGATCGCGTCGGCCGAGAACCCCGCCCCGCCGGTGACCGCGGTCTCGACGCCGGGCTGGGCGGAGGTCTCGAGCTGCGCGCGGGCCTGCTTGACCGGGTCGAGGATCGTGTTGCTCTCGCCGTCGGAGTTGACCTCCGCCTCGATCAGCGCCGTCGTGCCGTCCTCGGAGAGGATCGTGCGGCCGTAGCGGCTCGTGCGCGCGGGCAGGTCCGCGTTCAGCGCCGCGCGGTCCTCGGCGATCCGCTCGCGGTCCGCCGCGGTCAGCCCCTGGTCGCGCCGGTAGACGATCACCAGCGGCGCCAGCTCACCCCCCTGGATCTCCTCCGCCGCGTCGATCGCCGCGGTCGACTCGGCGTCGGCGGGCAGAAACGACGAGGACTCGTTGCTCTGCGCCTCGTCGAACTTCTCCGGCAGGCCGGCGGCGCCGACCGCGAAGGCGGCGATCAGCCAGGCGGCCAGAAAGACCCATTTCAAGCGCCGGCTGGCCGGAAGCGATAGGAGGGTGCGTCGCACGCGGCGGCTGAGTCTCGCACAGACAGGCCGGCCAGGACGGCCGCCGCGGGCGATCCTCTATCGTCGCCGGTCAAGCGGAAGAAAGGCTCTGGCAATGAGGAACGGGAACTTCGGGGGTCGGGAGGTCGTGATCGTCGAGGCGGCGCGCGTGCCGGTCGGCCGCGGTCACGAGGAGAAGGGCTACTACAAGGACACGCATCCGTCGACGCTGCTGGCCGCCAACTACGAGGCCCTGATCGCGCGCGCCGGCATCGATCCGGGCGAGGTCGAGGACGTGATCTGCGGCTGCGTGCAGCAGTTCGGCGAGCAGGGCTTCAACATCGGCCGCAACGCGTGGCTGCAGGCCGGCTTCCCGGTCGAGGTCCCGGCGACGACGATCGACCGCCAGTGCGGCTCCGCCCAGCAGGCGGTCAACTTCGCCGCCGCGCTGATCGCCTCCGGCGTCCACGACGTGGCGATCGGCGGCGGCGTGGAGCACATGGGCCACATCTCGTTCGCCGACGGGCTCGCGGTGATGGAGGAGCACGGCGCCCCCTACACGCCCGAGCTGCTGGAGCGCTACGACCTCGTTCCCCAGGGCATCTCGGCGGAGCTGATCGCCGACAAGTGGGAGATCCCCCGCAGCGAGCTCGACCAGATCGGCCTGCGCTCCCAGCAGCTGGCCGCCCAGGCGACCGCGGAGGGGCGCTTCGAGCGCGAGATCGTCCCCTTCCACCTCGAGGACGGGGGCGAGCCGCTGCGCACCGACCAGGGGATCCGCCCGAACACCACCCTGGAGGCGCTGGCGGGGCTCAAGCCGGCCTTCAAGGAGGACGGCAAGATCACCGCCGGCAACTCCTCGCAGATCTCCGACGGCGCCGCCGCGGTGCTGCTGATGAGCCGCGAGAAGGCCGAGTCGCTGGGCCTCGAGCCGCGGGCGAAGATCGTCGATCAGACGACCGTCGGCGTCGACCCGGTGCTGATGCTCACGGGCCCGATCCCGGCCACCCGGAAGCTGCTCGAGCGCAACGGGATCGGGATCGGCGACATCGACCTGATCGAGATCAACGAGGCCTTCGCCTCGGTCGTCGCCGCCTGGC
>CAZARJ010000217.1:0-3705 GCA_964487515.1 uncultured Conexibacteraceae bacterium
CGATGCTGCGCGACAGCGGCCGCGCGCGCTACGTCTCGGTCACCGACCGGCAGGCCCTGCTCGCCTTCCGCGAGCTCTCCCGCCTGGAGGGGATCCTCCCCGCGCTCGAGTCCAGCCACGCGATCGCCTGGCTGCTCGCGGACGCCGGCGGCGGGCAGCAGGACGGCATCGACCTGGTGACGCTCTCGGGGCGCGGCGACAAGGACCTCGACGAGGCCCTGGCCGGCCTCGAGGAGCTGGACGGGCGCGGCGATGGCTGAGCCGGGCGTCGAGCGGATCGGCGCCGCCTTCGCCGCCGCCCGGGGCGAGGGCCGGGCGGCGCTGATGCCGTACATGATGGGCGGCTACCCCGATGCCGCGACCGCGGCGGCGGTGATCGACGCCTACGCCGACGCCGGGGCCGACCTGATCGAGCTCGGTGTCCCCTACTCCGACCCGCTCGCCGACGGCCCCGTGATCCACGCCGCCGCCACCGAGGCGCTCGCGTCCGGCGCCACCCTGGGCGGCGTGCTCGAGCTCTGCCGGCGCGTCGCCGCCCGGATACCCGTGCTGCCGATGGTCTACGCCAACGCCGTCCTGACCCGGGGGGCCGAGCGCTTCGCGGTCGAGCTCGAGGACGCCGGCGCCGCCGGGGCGATCATCCCCGACCTGCCGCCCGAGGAGGACGAGGGGGTCGGCGCCGCCCTCGCCGAGCGCGGCCTGGCGCGGATCGGCTTCGTCACCCCGACCACCGCGCCCCGGCGCCGCGAGGCGATCGCGGCAGCGGCCGCCGGCTTCACCTACGTCGTCTCGCTCACCGGCGTGACCGGCGAGCGCGCCGAGCTGCCGGACGAGCTGACCGGGATGGTGGCCGCGGTGCGCGCCGCCTCGCCGGCGCCGGCCGCCGTCGGCTTCGGGATCGGGACCCCCGAGCAGGCGGCGGCGGTGGGCAGGATCGCCGACGGCGTGATCATCGGCACCCGGCTCGTGCGCCTGGCGGGGTCGGCCTCCGACGCCGCGGAAGCGGCCGCGGCGGTGGCCGCGTTCCTCTCCGAGACCCGGCTCGCCCTCGCCGAGGCGGGCGGGCCCGGGAACGGAGCCGGCACCTGAGCGGGCGCTCCGGCGCCCGCTCCCTGTAGATTTCGCCCCGATGCAGCTTCTCGGCTTCACCGCGGCGGCGATGGTCGCCTTCCTCTTCGTCTACTCGATGGACCTCGGGGGCGCGGTCAGCGCGTTGGCCTTCCTGCTCGTGCTCTTCATCGGCGCGCTGCTGCACGCCTGGCGCCCGCTGGTCGAGTGGCTGCGGGGCCCCGCCGCGAAGCTCTGAGCGGCGCCGGTCAGGTGTAGAAGCGCTTCGCCATCTCCAGCAGGCGCAGGTCCACGGTCTTGATCCCGCGCACCTCCGCGAGCGGGACCGACGTGATCTCCGCCCCGTGCAGGGCGACCATGCGCCCGAAGCGCCCCGCGGCGGCCAGCTCGTAGGCGTGCACGCCATAGCGGGTGGCGAGGATCCGGTCGCGGGCGGTCGGGGTGCCGCCCCGCTGCACGTGGCCCAGAACCACCGTCCGGGCCTCGAAGCCGGTCAGGCGCTCGAGCTCGATCGCGAGCGCGTTGCCGACCCCGCCGAGCCGCGGGTAGCCGTACTCGTCGCCGTGCGCGGAGACCTCGATCCGCCGCACCTCGCCGCTCTCGAAGGCGAGGTTCGCGCCCTCGGCGACGACGATGATCGAGAAGTCCTTGCCCTGCTCGTGGCGGCGCAGGATCGTCCCCGCCACCTCCTCGCAGGTCGTGTCGACCTCGGGGATGACGATCCCGTCCGCGCCCCCGGCGATGCCGCCGTAGAGGGCGATCCAGCCCGCGTTGCGGCCCATCACCTCGACGACCATGATCCGGTCGTGCGACTGGGCGGTGGTGTGGAGGCGGTCGATCGCCTCGCTGACCACGTGCACGGCGGTGTCAAAGCCGAACGTGAAGTCGGTGCCGACGATGTCGTTGTCGATCGTCTTCGGCACCCCGATCAGCGGCAGGCCGTTCTCCTCGTGCAGCGAGCGCGTGATCTCCATCGTGTGCTCGCCCCCGATCGCGACCACCGCGTCGAGCCCGTCGCGCTCGAAGGCCTCGACGACCTTGTCGACGGTGCCCTCGGTGGACGGCTCGTAGCTCGAAGTGCGCAGGATCGTGCCGCCCAGGGGCAGCAACCCGGAGACCGCGCGGTCGTCCAGGGGCTCGTAGTCGCGCTCGGCCAGCCCCCGGTAGCCGCGCCTGATCCCCACCGCCTCGTCGGCGTTGTGGATCGCCGAGCGCGTGACCGCGCGGATCACCGCGTTCAGCCCCGGGCAGTCGCCGCCCGCCGTCAGCATTCCGATTCGCATCACCCCGACCCTAGATGATCGTTCCCGCCGATCCCGTGTTGTGGACGGCCGCCCGGCGTTCCTGATGCCTGTCGCCGAGCTTGCCGAAACCGGTGCGATGGCCGGAGAAGCGCAAGCTCGGCGAACGGCCGGCCGATCCGCGCCGGCCGAGATTGCCGAAACGCGCGTGATGAGCAGGTAAGTGCTGGCTCGGCGTGAGGCCTGCCGCCGCGATAATCACGACATGCCGATGCGCGCGCGACCGCCGGACCGCGGGAGGAGGGATCGCGCCCTCGCCTCGAGGCCCGCGCCCCCGCGCCATCGCCCGTTCGCGTTTACGGCCGGGATTGCCCTGGCGGTCCTCGTCGCGCTCGCGACCCCGCTGGCGGGGTGCGGCGGGGCGGAGGAGGGGGATCCGGCTCTGACCGTGCACGTGAGCGCGCCCCTGCGCGGCCCCGATGCAGCCGCCGGCCGCGCGCTTCTCGCCGGGGCCCGGCGGGCGCTCGCCGACGCGGGCGGCTCGGCGGGCGGGATCGAGGTGAGGCTGGCCGTCCACGGCGACGCCGGGCCGCGCGGCTGGGAGGCGGCCCGCGGTTCCGCCGCCGCCCGCCGGGCGGCCGAGGACTCGACCGCGATCGCCTTCATCGGCGAGCCCCGCTCGGTCGCGACGCTGGCGGCGCTGCCGATCACCTACGCCGCCGGGATCCTCCAGGTCGCGCCGGCCGAGGAGGGGGAAGGCATGGCCGCCGGCGAGCCCGCCCGCCCGGGTGGCTGGCGGGAATACGGCCACGAGGCGATGGTGGCGATCCTCGCCGCGATCGAGGACGCCCGCGACCCGCTCGACCGCGACGCGGTCAGCGACGCCTTTCCCGGCCCCGCCGGCGGGGGCCCGGTCCGCGCTGCCTGAGAGGGCGAGGCGACGGGCGGGCGGCGCCGGCGCCGCTCCATGCCACCCCGCCCGGACCGGCGGCGGATCTTCGCCGGGCCGAGAAATGCCGCAATCTCGGCACGATGCCCTGCCAGCGCCGATATGGCCGGCCGGCGTTCGTATGGGGATCGACCGTCTAGCGCAGGGCGAGACGGAGGGCGTCGCCGAGGTCGGGGACGCGGAACTCGTAGCCCTCGTCGAGCAGCCGGCGCGGGAGCAACCGCTGGCTGCCGGTCACGGCCTCGGCGAGCTCGGAGCCGAGCCGGGCGCGCAGGACCAGCTTCGGGATCGGCAGCACCGCCGGGCGCCTCAGCGCCTTGCCGAGCGCGCGCGTCAGGGTCGCGTTGGTGATCGGGTTCGGGGCGCAGGCGTTGTAGGCGCCGCGCGCCTCCGGCCGCTCGAGCGCCCAGAGGATGATCGCGACCTCGTCGGTGAGCGAGACCCAGG
>CAZARJ010000218.1:0-3689 GCA_964487515.1 uncultured Conexibacteraceae bacterium
CACCTGGACGAACATCGTGCGCGGGATCTGAGCGGAGGGAGCGGGATGGCGGAGCCGGACGAGCTGAGCGCGGGGGCGGAGATCGCGGAGCTGCGCGTGACCCCCGATCGCTACCTCCCGCACCGCTACGCGGGCGCCTCGGGCGACTTCAACCCGATCCACATCGACAACGACTTCGCCCAGGCCGTCGGGCTGCCTCGCAACATCCTGCACGGCCTCTACACGATGGCCCTGGTGGCCCGGGCGCAGACCGGGGCGGCGGGCGGCGATCCACGGACCCTGCGCCGGCTCTCGGTGCAGTTCCGCGGCATGGGCGTTCCCGAGGAGGAGATCGTCGTCACCGGCCGGGTCCGCGAGCGCGATGGCGGCCGCGTCGTCATCGACACCGAGGCGACCCAGGCGGGCAACGGCATCGTCCGCAACGCCGAGGCCGAGCTCGAGTTGCCGTGAGCGGGGGTACCGGGGCGCCTGCGCCGAACGGGCGCCGCCTCCCCGCGGGCCCGCCCGCCGCTGGACGGCGTTCCTAAACTTGGGCCCATGCTGAGCGAGCGCCAGGAGCGAATCCTCGACCTCGTCGTCGAGGCCTATCTGAAGAGCGGCAGCCCGGTCGGGTCGCGGGCGATCGCCGAGCGCTCCGACGTCGAGTGGGGGCCCTCCACGGTGCGGGCCGAGCTGGCCGCGCTCGAGCGCGAGGGCTATCTCGCCCAGCCCCACACCTCGGCCGGCCGGGTGCCGACCGACGCCGGCTACCGGCGCTACGCCGACGACCTGCTCGAGGCCCGGGTCCACGAGCCCCGCCGCGCCCTGCCCTCGCCGCTCGCCCTCTCGCAGGTGCGGCGGGAGGTCGAGGACGCGCTGCGCGAGACCACCGCCGCGCTCGCGCAGGCGAACGACCTCCTCGCGCTGGCGACCGCGCCCCCGGTGAGCACGGCCACGATCCACCGGATCGAGGTCCTGCGCCTGCAGCCGCGGGTGGTCGCCGTGGTCGCGATCGCCGACAACGGCGACGTCGCCAAGCGCGTCTTCACCTTCGAGCGGACCGTCGACTCCGGGCTGGTCGAGTGGGCGTCGTCGTTCCTCAACGAACGCCTCGAGGGCCTGGGGATCGGCTCGCGCACGATCGCCAGCCGCCTCGAGGACCCGAGCCTGGGCGAGCGCGAGCGCGGCTTTCTGACCGCGATCGGGCCCGCGATCGGCGAGCTCTCCGAGGCCTCCCCGCAGGAGCTCTACATGGACGGGACCGCGCGTCTGCTCTCGCAGAGCCACGCCGGCGACATCCCGCGGCCCGACGGCGTCGTCTCGGCGCTCGAGGGCCGGGTCAGCGTCCTCTCGGTGCTGCGCAGCGCCCTGCGCGAGCGCAGCGTCTTCCTCTGCATCGGGGAGGAGAACCCGGAGCCGGCGCTGCGCTCGCTGAGCATGGTCGGGGCCAGCTACGGGCTCGGCTACCGGACGCTGGGCGCGGTCGGCGTCGCGGGGCCGCTGCGCATGGACTACGCGCGTGCGATCGACTCGGTCCGGGAGGCGGCCGGCGAGCTCTCGCGCTTCTTCGCGACCGTCTACGAGGGGTAGGCCGTGCCGCGCGACTACTACGAGGTCCTCGGGCTGGACCGGGAGGCCGGGGACGCGGAGATCAAGCGGGCCTTCCGGCGCAAGGCGCGCGAGCTGCACCCGGACGTCAACGGGACCGACCCCGAGGCGGAGGAGCGCTTCAAGGAGGTCGCCGAGGCCTACGAGGTCCTCTCCGACGCCGAGCGCCGCCGCACCTACGACGCCTTCGGCCACGACGGCCTGCGCAGTGGCGGCTTTCACTCCCGGGCGGCGGGGGCGGCCGGCTTCGAGGACATCTTCAGCTCGATCTTCGGCGCCTCCGGGGACTCGATCTTCGGCGACATCTTCGGCGGCGGGCGCCGCGGCCCGGCGGCCGGGGGGGACGTCGCGGTCGCGGTCGAGGTCACGCTCGCCGACGTGCTGGAGGGGACGACCGAGGACGTCTCCTTCGAGGTCGTCGCCCGCTGCTCGCACTGCCACGGCAACGGCGCCGAGCCCGGGACCCCGATCCACGCCTGCGAGACCTGCGGCGGCAGCGGCCAGGTCCGGCAGGCGACCCGGACCCCGTTCGGGCAGATGGTCCAGGCCGCGGCCTGCCCGACCTGCGGCGGCGACGGTCGCGTCGCCGAGACCCCCTGCGAGGTCTGCGGGGGGGCGGGCGCGAAGGCCGAGCGCCGCTCCTACGAGGTCCGCATCCCGCCCGGGATCGAGAACGGGCAGCGGATCCGGATCGGCGGCGCCGGGCACTCCGGCGAGAGCGGCGCCCCCGACGGCGACCTCTACGTCCAGGTCCAGGTCGCCGAGGACGAGCGCTTCCACCGCGAGGGCCCCGACCTGCTCACGGTGCTCGAGGTGCCGGCGACGGCGGCGATGCTCGGCGCCGAGCTCCCGGTCGAGACGCTGGAGGGCGAGCGCGAGGTCGAGGTCAAGGCCGGCGCCCAGCACGGGGAGACGATCCGGCTCCGCGGCGCGGGGTTGCCGCGGCTCCGCAACCCGGGCCGGCGCGGCGATCTGCACGTCGCGATCAAGGTGGTCGTCCCGGCGCGGCTCGACGAGGAGCAGCGCGACCTCGCCGGCCGCCTGGACGCGACCCTGGGTCCCGAGAACGCTCCCAACGGATCCGGCGAGGGCCTCTTCGCCCGGGTCAAGCGGGCCTTCCGCTGAGCGTCGCCGCGCGGAGATGATCAGGCTCGCCGTCCGCTGCCGGCCGGAGGGCGCCGAGGCGGTGCTCGCCGAGCTGCTCGCCCTGGCTCCGGGCGGCCTCGAGGAGGCGCGCGGGCCCGGCTACGTCGAGTACGCGCTCTACGGGCCGCCCGGCGAGCTCCCGGAGCTGCCCGAGCTGCGCGCGGCGGTCGGCGGCGAGCTGGTCGCGATCGAGACCGAGGAGGTGCCCGACGACTGGGCCGATCGCTGGCGCGACTTCCACCGGCCGATCCGCCTCGGCGGCGGCCGCCTGGTCGTGCGCCCGCCCTGGGAGCCGGCCGACGGGGCGGCCGAGCTCGACGTGGTGATCGATCCCGGGCGCGCCTTCGGCACCGGCTCGCACGCCACCACCCGCGCCTGCCTGGAGCTGCTGCTGGGGCTCCACGGGGAGGGACGGGCCCGCGGCCCGCTCGCCGACTGGGGCACCGGGTCGGGGGTGCTGGCGATCGTCGCCGCGAGGCTCGGCTGGGAGCCGGTCGCCGGCTGCGACCACGAGCGCGCGGCGCTGGAGGCGGCGACGGCCAACGCCGAGCGCAACGGGGTCCGGCTGAGCACGGCGCGGGTGAACCTGCGCGAGCGGCTGCCCGACATCGCTCCGGCCGCGACGGTGACCGCCAACCTGACCGCCCCCCTCCTCGTCGCCGTCGCCGCGCTGCTCGCGGCGGCCCCCGCCCGGCCCGCCACGATGATCCTCAGCGGCCTGCTCAGCGCCGAGGCGGAGCGGGTCGAGGCGGCGTTCGCGGCGGCCGGGATGCGCCGCGCCGGCGGGCTGGAGGTCGAGGGGTGGGGCGCGTTGCTCCTGCATCCCCGGTAGGGGCGGGTGACCGCGAAGGGCCGGCGCCCGGGACGCCGGGGGAGCGGTTATGTTGTTCCGCGTGCTCAGCGTCGCCGCGGTCAGCTTCTACGAGGTCGTCGTCTTCGTCCACATCACGGCCGTG
>CAZARJ010000219.1:0-3655 GCA_964487515.1 uncultured Conexibacteraceae bacterium
GTCACGAGCAGGGTCTGCTGCTTCGTGTACTTGCGGATCCCGCCCGCTCCGTGGCGCGAGCCGACGCCCGAGTCCTTCCACCCGCCCATCGGCAGCTCGAGGGCGACGTAGTTGAGCTGCGCGTCGTTGACGCAGACGACCCCGGACTCGATCCGGCGCGCGATCTGCTCGCCGCGCTCGGTGTCGCCGGTCCAGACCGATGCCTGGAGCCCGTAGGGGGAGTCGTTGGCGAGCCTGATCGCCTCCTCTGCATCGGCGACCTTCATCACCGGCAGGGTCGGGCCGAACGTCTCCTCGGTCATGCACTCCATCGAGTGGTCGACGTCGAGCAGCAGGGTCGGCTCGTAGAAGTCGCCGGGACCGGAGCCGCGCTTGCCGCCGACGACCGCGCGAGCGCCCTGGGCGACGGCGGCGTCGACCTGCTTCTCGACCAGGTCGGTCTGCTCGGGCGAGGTCATCGCGCCGACGTCGACCTGCGCCGGGCCGCCGGGGACGCCCTGGCGCAGGGCGCGCATCTTCTCGGTCACCCGGCCGACGAAGTCCTCGTAGACCGGCTCCTCGACGTAGACGCGCTCGACCGAGATGCAGGTCTGGCCGCCGTTCTGCATCGAGTAGTGGACGGCGGCGTTGGCGGCGCGCTCGAGGTTCGCGTCGCGGAGCACGATCATCGGGTCCTTGCCGCCCAGCTCCATCGCCGTCGGGGTGAGGGTCTCGGCGGCGCGCGCCATCACCTTCTTGCCGACCTCGGTGGAGCCGGTGAACATGACGAAGTCGACCGCGTCGATGAGGGCGTTGCCGATCGCGCTGCCCTCGCCGACGGCGACCTGGAAGACGTCCTCGGGCAGGCCCGACTCGCGCAGGCCCTCGGCGAGCAGCAGCGAGGTGAGCGGGGTCAGCGTCGCCGGCTTGAGGATCACGGAGTTGCCCGCGGCGAGCGCCGGGATGCAGTCGCCGAAGGAGTTGGTGAGCGGGTAGTTCCAGGGCCCGATCACGCCGACCACGCCGACCGGCGCGTAGCGGACGACGAGCTTGCGGCCGAGCACGAAGGGGGAGCTGGCGCGGACCTTCTCGTCGGCCAGGAACTCGGGCGCGTGCTTGGCCCAGAAGCCGAAGGCCGAGGCGGCGTAGGAGATCTCGGCGAGCTGCGCGTCCTCGTAGGTCTTGCCGTTCTCGGCGACGATCGTGGCGATGATCCGGTCGGCGTTGTCGAGCGTCCACTTCTGCGCCCGGCGCAGGATCCGGCCCCGCTCCGCGAAGCCGAGGGCCGCCCAGGCCGGCTGCGCGGCGCGGGCGCGGGCGACCGCCTCGGTGACGTCGTCGGGGGTGAGCGCCGGAACCGTCCGGATCAGCTGTCCGGTGGCCGGGTTGCGGACCTCGACGGTCGGGCCGCCGCTCGCGGGAGCCGCCGACTCGCGCTCGGGGGCAGTGGGCTTCTCGGCGGCCGGCGTCGCCGTGTCGGCGGGATCGGCGGTCTCGGTGCTCGTCGTGGGCTCCACAGGAAAACTCCCCTCGGTCGCTCGGTGGTTAATAGAGAGGCTACCGCGCCCGGGCCGCGGGCCCAAGCTCTCGCTCCCTCCCATACGCTGCCGCCGATGGCGGAGAAGGAGCCTCAGGAGCTGGCCGGCGGGGAGCTGCGCCTCGACTTCCCCGCCCCGGCGGTCGCGCGCCTGACCCTGGGCCGCCCCGAGAAGCGCAATCCTCTCAGCCACGCGATCCTCGACGCGATCGCCTCCATCCTGCCCCGGCTCGATCACGGCATCGACGTGCGCTGCGTGCTGATCACCGGCGCGGGCCGCGCCTTCTCGGCCGGCTACGACATCGGCACGATCCCCGAGCGCAGCTTCGAGCGCGACGCCGAGGCGCTGGTCGCGCATCCCTTCAGCGCCGCGATGGACGCGGTCAGCGCCCACCCATATCCGGTCGTCGCCGCGATCAACGGCCACTGCCTGGGCGGCGGCCTGGAGCTGGCGGTCCGCTGCGACCTGCGGATCTGCGCGGCCGAGGCGAAGCTCGGCATGCCGCCCGCGAAGCTCGGCCTGATCTACGGCCACACCGGCCTGCAGCGCTTCATCGACTGCATCGGCGTCCCGCGGACCAAGGAGCTCTTCCTGACCGGCCGCAACGTCGACGGGACCCGCGCCGAGGAGATCGGGCTCGTGCACGAGGTCCACCCCGCCGCCGAGATCGAGGCCCGGTCGCTGGAGCTGGCGAGCGCGATCGCCGCCAACGCCCCCCTCTCGATGACCGGCAACAAGCGCGCGATCGAGACGCTCTCGCAGTTCCCGCGCCTGAGCCCCAAGCAGGAGGAGGAGCTGATCGAGCTGCGCCGCTCCTGCTTCGCCTCCGAGGACTTCCGCGAGGGCATCAGCGCCTTCGCCGAGAAGCGCGAGCCGCAGTGGCGGGGCCGCTAGCCCACGAGGAGCTGGCCGCCGCCGACCCGCGGCTGGGGCGGCTGATCGAGCGGCTGGACGCGGCGAAGATCGAGGCCCGGCTGCACGGCCGGACCGAGGATCGCTTCGAGGCCCTGGTGCGGATCGTGGTCGGCCAGCAGGTCTCGACCGCCGCCGCGCGGACGGTCTGGGGCCGGCTGGTGGAGCGGCTCGGAGGGCCGCCGACGGTCGCGCGGCTGCTCGCCCCCGGCGCCGAGGCCCAGCTGCGCGCTGCGGGGATGAGCGGGCGCAAGGCCGAGTACGCGATCGGGATCGCCGCCGCGATCGAGGCCGGCGAGCTGCGCCCGGACGAGCTCGACGAGCTCGATGACGAGGAGGTGATCGAGAAGCTGGTCGCCCTGCGCGGCCTCGGTCGCTGGAGCGCCGAGATGTTCCTGATCTTCGACCTCGGCCGTCCCGACGTGTTCAGCGGCGGTGACCTCGGTCTCCGGCACGGAATCCGGATCGCCTACGGCCTCGACGAGCCTCCCACCCCGGACGAGGCGGTCGCGATCGCGGAGCGCTGGTCCCCGCACCGCAGCCTCGCCTCCCTGTACCTCTGGGAGGCGGTGGGAGTCGGCCTCCCGGTCGAGCTCCCCGAGAGCTGATCCGGCTTCGTCCGCCCCGCACGGTGGCATGCGATTGCGCCCACATGTTGGCGTTAGCCGACCCAGCGGCCGGGGGGCTGGCGGCCTCACGCCCTGCACGGTGGCATGCGATTGCGCCGACATGTTGGCGTTAGCCGACCCAGCGGGCCGGGGCTACTCGCGGGCGGGCTCGATGACGGCCAGGGGGGCGCCGGAGTCGACCTGGTCGGACTCGGCGACCAGGAGCTCGGTCACGGTGCCGGCGGCGGGGGCGGTGAGCTCGTGCTCCATCTTCATCGCCTCGAGGACGACCAGGACGTCGCCCGCGGCGACCTCCGACCCGGCCTCGACGGCGAGCTTCAGGACCTTGCCGGGCATCGGGGCGATCAGGGCGCCCTCGGCGAGACGCTCGCTGGGAAGCGGGTGGCGGGGCAGCTCGCGCAGCGTGGACTGGCCGGCGGGGCCGTTGACGTAGTGGGTGGACCCGGAGCGGCGCACCCGGTAGCGGCGGCGCAGGCCGCCGACCTCGAGGTCGACCAGGCCGGGTGTGGCCGCGTGCAGGCGGGCACCCTCGAGGGCCGCGCCGCCGACGGCGAGCTCGAGCCCCTCGCGGCGCAGCGCGTAGCGGACCTCGAGCGC
>CAZARJ010000220.1:0-3641 GCA_964487515.1 uncultured Conexibacteraceae bacterium
TGTCGCGGATCGCCCGGACCCCGGGCCCGCTGCGTTCGAGCTCCTCCCGGTAGCGCGTGAGCAGGAAGAGCGTGTAGTCGATCGCCAGCCCGAGGCCGAGGCCGATGACGAGGTTGATGCAGAAGATCGACAGGCCGTGGACCTCGTTGATCCCGCGCAGCAGCAGGAACGTGCCGAGGATCGTGGCGGCGCCGACGACCAGCGGGAGCACCGCCGCGCGGACGCCGCGGAAGAAGACGAAGGCGAGCAGGACGAGGATCGGGAAGGCGAGCATCTCGGCGCGCCCCAGGTCCTCCGAGATCTGCTCGCTGAGCTGCTCGTCGGCGAAGGTGCTGCCCCCGAGCACGACGTCGTCGCGGTCGCCGAGGCGCCGCTTGGCCGCCGCGCGCACCGCGTCCTCGTCGGCCGTGCCGCTCAGCGTCGCCGCGACGTAGGTGCTGCGCCCGTCGCGGGAGACGAAGCGTGAGCCCTCGCCCCCGGCGGCGGACGCCACCGAGGCCACCCCGGGGATCGACGCGAGCTCGTGCGCCACGTCGCGGATCTCCTCGCCGCCGGCCTGCGAGCGCGGCGGCGCCTGGGGCGTGAGCAGCGCGATGACGCCGGGGGCGGACTCCGCGCCGGTCGCCCGCTCGACCCGCTGGACGGCCAGCCGGGAGTCGGACTCGTGGTCGGTGAAGTCGTCCCCGGAGTCGAGCACGCCCAGGAGCGGGCCGCCGATCGCGGCGGCGAGCACGGTCAGCGCGGCGGCGGCGAGGAGGACGCGGCGGGGGCGGGCGGCAATTCGTTCAGCGAGCGCTGGGAGCATCGGAGGCCTCGTCGGTTCGAGGGGTTCGTCGATCGGACCGGCGGCACTTTACACCCGTACATGTACGCCTGTCAACTCAACCGCTACGATGGGGCCATGGAAGCGGGTGCTGAAGACCCCGGACGTGGCGAGCGCACCCCGCGCGGGCAGGGCGAGCTGCTGCGCGGACGGCTGATCGAAGCGGCGCTCGCGATGGTCGACGAGGGCCTCGTGCAGGGCACCTCGATCCGGGCGGTCACCAGGCGCGCCGGCGTCTCGCCCACGGCCTTCTACCTGCACTTCGAGAGCCGGGAGGAATTGATGGCCGCCTGCGTTGAGCGCTGCTTCGTCGCCTTTCGCGACGCGATCCGGGAGGCGGCGGCGGCGGAGCAGGATCCGCGAGCGCGGTTGCTCGCCGCCGGCGTCGCCTACATCCGCTTCGCCGAGGAATGGCCGGAGCGCTACGGGCTGATCTTCGGGGCGGGCCCGGGGGGCGGATCGACCGGGGGGATAGAGCTGTCGGAGAAGCCGCCGGCCGCCGATGACGCGTTCGGGGATCTCGTCGGGAGGATCCTCGAGTACCTGCCGCCCGCCGACCCCCGCCGCGAGGAGGCGGACACGCTCGCCAAGGGCATCTGGTCCGGCCTGCACGGGTTCGTCACCCTCCGCCACCTGCGCCCCGGCATCGAGTGGCCGGACGACGAGGACTTCGCCCGCCGCCTGGCGTCCGCCTGGCTCGATCGGGGGGACACCTGACGGGAGGGGGCGGCTGGCTTCGCGCGGCCGGCTAGCCGAAGCCGGCGGCCAGGCGCTCGAGGCCGGCGCGGTCGCGGCTCGGGGGGCCGTGGCCGGCGCAGATCAGGCTCGGCTCGAGCTCGGCCAAGAGGCGGATCGAGCGCCGGTTGAGCTCCGGGTCGGAGGAGAAGCCGCGCGGGGGCTCCTGGATCCCGGGGCGCGTGGTGAGCAGGTTCATCGTGTTCACGACGTCGCCGCAGATCGCTACCCGGTCCGAGTCGCGGAAGAGGATGATCTCGCTGGGCGCGTGTCCCGGCGCGTGGATGACCCGGAAGCCGGCCACGTCGTCGCCCTCGCTGAGCACGCGGCCGACCGGGTGGGGCGGGCCCGCCCAGAGCTTGACCGCGGCCTTGCTGATCAGCGTTCCGGGGTCCTCGGCGGGATCCACCCGGCCGCTCTCCATCGTGTCGACCCCCTCGACGTAGCAGGCGAGCGGGATCGCCCGCGCGGTGCAGACCGCGTGCGCGGCTCCCTGATGGTCGGGGTGGACGTGGGTCAGGGCGAGCAACGAGAGAGGCCGGTCGAGCACCTGACGGAGGATGCGCCGGGTGGAGTACCGGGTGCCGGCGTCGATCAGCACGTCGCCCGCGAGGTAGACGTTGATCGCGTTCGGCGGCAGCCCACGCAGCAGCTCGAGCCCCGGCGCGATCTCCCTCACGCTGCCCCCATCGCGCCGCTAGAGGCCCGGGTTGGTGGGGCCGGGGCCACGGGGGTCGCCGCTGTGGCCGGCGAGCCTGTTGAGGCGCGCGATCTGCCGCTCGCCCTCGGCGCGCGCCGGGTCGTCCGCGGGCAGGCGCTCGATCAGGGCCTCGATCCTGTTGCGGACCTGGAGCGCGAAGTGAGGGGTCGAGGGCGCCGACAGGGAGCGGATGTCCTCGATCGTCGGCCGCCGGGCGGGATCGACCCGGTCGGGGCGCTCGGCCTGGCTCATCGCGCTCGCCTTCTCGTCACGCGCCCAGCCTATCCACCGTCGCCGACCGGGACGAGCTTGATCAGCTCGTCGACCTGTGCCTGGAAGGGGACCGAGATCGCGCTCGCGTCGCCGATGATCCAGACGCGGTTGTAGACGGCGCGGGTCGGATCGTCGACGTAGCCGGGCTGCATGCCGGCCAGGAAGTCGCGCAGGGCGTCGGGGATCGTGCCCGCGTCGTCGGTGAGCAGCAGCGGGCCCGGGGTCCCCGCGGCGGCCAGGGGCGCGGCGGCGATCGCGTCCAGCGGCCGCTCCGTGCTGGCGATCGCCATCCCGTGCCCGGGGTCGGTCAGGTTCCAGCCGAAGCCGCCGTCGGCGAACGTGGCCAGCGCGATCGCGTTCTCGACTGGGTCCTCGGCCCCCACCCGGGTCACATCGCCGCCGGCGCGGCGCAGGCGCTTGATCGCCTTGGCCGAGATCGCCGAATCGGGGCCGAGCACGTAGATCGGGGCCTTCGGGTAGCGGCGCACGACCTCGATCGTCCCCTCGGGGACCTCGTCGCCGTCGGCGAACAGCAGCGGGTCGCCGGAGCGTGCCGACCAGGCGGCGCCCGGCATCGCCAGCGCGGCGTCGGAGGAGCTGACGACGAGCAGGTGCTCCGGCGCGTGGTCGGGGTCGATCTTCGTCCGCTGGGCATCCACCTGCTCGGCGATCGCGGCGGGGTCCGGTCCGTTCAGCTCGACCGAATCGAGGTCGTCGGGCGCCGCCGCCCCGCCGAGCACGAAGGCCTGCGTGCCGTCGGCCTCCTCCAGGCCCGCCGGGCTGAGGGCGCCGAGCGCGGCCGCGGTCTCCTCCGGCACCTCGCCGGCGGCGCTGATCAGGGCCGGGGCGGCGATCGGCGGGGCGAGCAGCGGGGCGCCGGCCAGCGCCGCCTGCCAGGAGTCCTCGGGGACGATCACGGCGGCGGCGGCGCGCCCGGCGCCGCCCGTCGAGGGGAAGGTGGCGAGCGCGACGGCGGCCGCGTCGGCGACCGGGTCGGCGCCTCCCACCCGGGTCGTGTTGACGGTCGCGAAGGACGGGAAGCCGAGCGCGGCCGCCGCCTCGGAGTCGGGCGCCTCGTCGACGATGACCGCGCTCGGCGCGGGCGCCGCG
>CAZARJ010000221.1:0-3632 GCA_964487515.1 uncultured Conexibacteraceae bacterium
AGCTCCAGCAGGCGCTCGCGCGGGACGGCGCCGACGTTCTTGGTCCGCTGCAGGAAGATCTCGTTGTGGTCGAGCAGCGCCTCGTACTGGTCGATCCGCCGCGGCATCAACTCGCAGAAGTCGCGCACGCGGTCGGCGAAGCCGACCGGGATGTCCTCGATCACCCCGCCGACCTGGAAGTAGCGCGTGTGCATGCGCTGCCCGGACGACATCTCGAACAGGTCGAGGATCGTGTCGCGCTCCCGGAACGCGTACCAGAGCATCGAGATCGCGCCCAGGTCCAGCGCCGAGGTCCCGAGCCAGACCAGGTGCGAGTGGATCCGGTTCAGCTCCAGGTGGATGATCCGCAGGTAGGCGGCGCGTGGCGGGATCTCCAGCTCGAGCAGCCGTTCGACCGCTCCGCAGAAGGCCTGCATGTTGAAGAAGTAGGCCAGGTAGTCCATCCGCTCGACGAACGGGATCGCCTTCCAGTAGCTCTTCTCCTCGCAGGACTTCTCGATCCCCGTATGGACGTAGCCCATGACCGGCTTCAGGTCGCGCACCACCTCGCCCTCAAGCGAGACGAGCAGCCGCAGGACCCCGTGCGTGGCGGGGTGGTGCGGGCCCATGTTGATCGTCAGCAGCTCCTCCTCGCGCTCGATCCCGGTGCGCTCGATCGGGGAGGTGCCGATCACCTCGGCCTCGGTGCGCCCGATCGCGTCGCGGCCGAGCTGCTCGGCGGTCCGCGTCGTGTCGGCGTAGGCGCTCATCCGCTCAGCGCACCCATCCCGGGACCGTGTCCTCGGTGTTGGTGAAGATCACCGGGTCGCCGCCGACCGGGAAGTCGCGGCGCTGCGGCCAGCCGACGTAGTCCTCCGGCATCAGGATGCGGCGCAGGTCGGGGTGCCCGCGGAAGACGATGCCGAAGAAGTCGTAGACCTCGCGCTCCTGGAACTCGGCCGTCGGGTAGAGCGAGACCACGGAGTCGATCTCGGGCAGCGCGTCGTCCCCGGGGTCGGGGAGGAGCGCCTTGACGTTGACCCGCTCGACCCGCTCCATGCAGAGCAGCTCGTAGTGGACCGCGAAGCGGGGCTCGCCGGGCAGGTAGTCGGCGCCGTGCAGGCTGGCGAGGCGCCGGTAGCGCTGCTCGGGGGCGTCGCGGAGGTAGGTCAGGACGGGGACGATCTGCTCCGGGTCGGCGAGCAGCGTCGCGGAGCCGTGCGCGTGGACGGTGCCGAGCACGGCGCCCGGATGGCGCTCCCCGATCCGCGCCGCGATCAGCTCCAGCCCGGGGGCGTCAGGCATCGTCCGGCGCCTCGTCGGGGGCGGGGGAGGTGACGGGCGGCGCCGGCGTCCCGGTCGCGGGCGGCGCGTCGCCGAGCTCGCGGGCGGCGTGCTCGGCCGCGGTCTCGGCGGTCACCGAGCGGTCGTGCCCGGCGCCCTCGAGCAGGCCGTCGGCGGGCGCCGAGCCGGCGCGCTCGACCGGTAGCGGGCCGGCCTTCCAGGGCCGCTCGCCCTCCTCGGTGCCGTGTGCCGCGTAGCGGTCGCGCCAGCCCAGGTCGGGCTCGCCGAAGACCTTGCGCTGCAGCTTCAGGATCCCGTACATCAGGGCCTCCGGCCGCGGCGGACAGCCCGGGATGTGGATGTCGACGGGAAGGAACTTGTCCGCCCCCTGGACGATCGCGTAGTTGCCGAACATGCCGCCCGAGGAGGAGCAGGCGCCCATCGCCAGGACCCACTTCGGCTCCAGCATCTGGTCGTAGATGCGGCGGATCACCGGCACCATCTTGATCGAGACCCGCCCGGAGAGGATCAGCATGTCCGCCTGCCGCGGCGAGGCCCGGAAGACCTCGGCGCCGTAGCGGGCGGTGTCGTAGCGGGCGGAGACCATCGACATCATCTCGATCGCGCAGCAGGCGAGGCCGAAGGTCGCCGGCCACATCGCGTTCCCCCGGGCCCAGGCCTGCGCCTTCTCGAGCGTCGTCGTCAGCACCCGCGACTCCACGTACTCGTCCAGGTCCGCGCCCTCGAGGTCGCCGCGCAGCATGTCGCGCGCCTTGAGCTGGCGCACGCGCAGGTCCTCGGGCCCGCGCGGCTGATCGAGCGGGCTGAGCTCGCGCAGCTTCGTCCGCTCTATCTCCAATTGAGCGCTCCCCGCCGCCAGACGTAGACGAAGCCGACCAGCAGCACGGCGATGAACATGAAGATCTCGGCCAGGACGAAGACGCTGTCAGAGGCCTTCAGCAGGACCCCGACCGGGTACAGGAAGATGACCTCGATGTCGAAGAGGATGAACAGCATCGCGACCATGTAGAAGCTGACGCCGAAGCGGAAGGTGCGCGAGACCTCCGACGGCAGGCCGCACTCGTAGGGCTCGCTCTTGACCCGGTTCGGGCGCTTCGGGCCGAGCACGTTGTTGAGCCAGGTGAAGACGCCGCCGACGATCATGCCGATCACGACGAAGACGATCACCGGGAGGTAGCTCTGCAGCACGGCGCTCCTTTGGCACGCGTCGGGGTTCCGGGTACCTGAATCTATACCCGCTCGCGGTTTCTGCCAGCGGCCCCCCGCCTCATCACCCCGCCCGCGCACGCTGCAGGCGGCCGCCGGTGAGGACCGCCGATCCGCTATCAACCCCCGGCCGATGCTGACCCTGCACCTGATCGCCGCGATCACCGTCCTCGTCGCCAACCTGGGCGCGGGGCTCTGGGGCGCGGCTTCCTGGTACCTGCGCAAGCCCTCGGTGGGCTTCTGGTACGCGCTCCGCGTGGCCCAGGTGTCGGTCGTGGTCCAGATCGCCCTGGGCGCGATCCTGATCCTCCAGGGCAGCCAGGCCCCCGACGGCCTGCACTACGTCTACGGGCTGCTGCCGATCCTGGTCACGCTGCTGGCCGAGGGCGCGCGAGTGGCGGCCTCCGAGCACGAGCTCGAGGGCCTCGACTTCGACGCCCTCCCCGAGGACCGACGCCGCGCCGTGGCGCTGGCGATCAGCCGCCGCGAGACCGGGATCATGGCCGTCTCGGCGCTCGTCATCTTCGGCCTCGCCCTGCGCGCCGCGCTCACCTCGCCGCTGTAGGCGGCTTTACTCCCGGTCGAGTGGCCGGTACTCGCCCTCGTGGAAGATCAGGGGCTCGCCGGGCCGCTCCTCGGTGGCGAGCACCGCGCCGGTCACGATCATGTGGTCGCCGCCGGAGATCACCTCGTCCAGCTCGCAGCCGATCCAGAGGATCGCCGCGTCGAGCATCGGCGTGCCGTGATGCTCGCGCCAGCCCACGTCGACCCACTTCTCGGCGATCGGGACCGGCCGGCTGAAGCCGATCGCGAGATCGGCGGAGCCGGCGCCGAGCAGGTTGATCCCGAAGCGACCCGCCGCCTCGATCGCGCGCAGGGTCCGGGAGCCGCGGTCGATGCAGGCGAGCATCAGCGGCGGCTCGAGCGAGAGCGAGCTGACGGCGTTGGCCGACAGGCCCGCCGGCTCGCCCCCGGAGAGGGCGCCGACGACCGTCACCCCGGTCGGGAAGCGACCCATCGCCGAGCGCAGTCGTGCGGGCGGGAAAGCCTCATGCGAGGCGGCTTCGGGGGTGTCGCGGGGGTCCGGGGCAGCCATGCCGTGCGGTGAAAAGTATGATGGCGGCCGCGTGCGTCGCCTATGC
>CAZARJ010000222.1:0-3630 GCA_964487515.1 uncultured Conexibacteraceae bacterium
CGGTCGACGGTGTCGGCGCCGCGCTTGGCGTCGGAGTAGTCGTTGGCCAGGTTGGTGCCGATCTGGATGAAGATCGCGCCGACCAGGGCCGCGATGAAGCTCGCCCAGCGGAACGAGTCGGAGGGGTCGCCGAGCTGGGCCCAGGCGGCGGCGCTGCCGACGAGGACCGGGGCCAGCGCCGCGGGTAGGGTCCGCGGCCGCGCCGCCATGGCCCAGGTGCGCAGCGGTCCCATCCCGGTCCCTCGGCCCGCCCGTCGCCTTCAGGGGCGGCGCGGGAACTTGGAGAAGTCGACCGGCCGTCCCTCCTGGTAGGCGTTGCGGCCCTCCTGGCCCTCCTCGCTCATGTAGAAGAGCAGCGTCGCGTCGTGGGAGAGCTGCTGGATGCCGGTGATCCCGTCCTCGAAGGCGTTGAAGCTCGCCTTCAGCAGTCGCAGCGAGAGCGGCGAGAGCGCGTTCATCTCCCGGCACCAGGCGACCGCCTCACGCTCCAGCTCGGCGGTCGGCACGACGTGGTTGACCAGCCCCATGTCGAGCGCCTCCTCGGCCCCGTAGAGGCGGCAGAGGAACCAGATCTCCTTCGCCCGCTTGGCCCCGATCTGGCGCGCCAGCAGCCCGGCGCCGAAGCCGCCGTCGAAGCTGCCGACCCGGGGCCCGGTCTGCCCGAAGACCGCGTTCTCGGCGGCGATCGTCAGGTCGCAGACGAGGTGCAGGATGTGGCCGCCGCCGACCGCGTAGCCGGCGACCGCGGCGATGATCGGCTTCGGGGTGCGCCGCATCTGCACGTGCAGGTCGCCGACGTCGAGGCGCCCGATGCCCTTCTGGGCGACCTCGTCGGAGCCGATGTAGCCGTCGTCGCCGCGGATCTTCTGATCGCCGCCGGAGCAGAAGGCCTGCTCGCCGGCGCCGGTGAGGATGATCGAGCCCACGTCGAGGTCGTCGCGGGCCTTCGTGAACGCGTCGCGCAGCTCGGCCAGGGTCGGCGGCCGGAAGGCGTTGCGCCGCTCGGGGCGGTTGATCGTGATCTTGGCGATCTCGTCGCCCTTCTCGTAGAGGATGTCCTCGTAGTCGCCGGCCGGCTCCCAGGTGATCGGGGCGTAGAGGTCGCTCTCGGGTGGCGCGTTCTTGTGGCGTTCAGGCATTGAGTGGTCCGGTTCAGGTCGGGGGCGTGGACGGGGGGCGCTCCGGTGCGGGCGCCGCGCGGCCCGGCTGCGGGGCCCAGTGCACGATATCCCTCGCCCCCCGCCCACGACCGCCCGTCGCCGCCGGTTCCGCGCGGAACGACCTCGATGTCGAGAAACTTCGCTCCCAGCGGTGTTTCCCAACATCGAGCGCCCCGAGAGCAAGCGCCCACAAGCCGCTGGGTCGATTCCCGACGGCATACCGGCGTCGCGCGACCCAGCCGACCGAATCCACGCTGCCCCGGCGGTCGCATCCGCGCGCCGGGCCGGCGATCGGGGAGGATGGCGGCTGCGATGAGCGGATCCCGCCCGAGAGCGAGAGCGTGACCTTCGCGCCGCCGGTCGGCTGGCTCGACCACAGCGCCGCGACGCGGCCCGGCGCGCCCGCGGTCGCCGACGCGGGCGAGGCGCTGACCTACGCCGAGCTTCGCCGCGAGGCGGGGGCGATGGCCGCCCATCTCGCCGGGGCGGGCGTCGCCCCCGGGGATCCGGTGGCGATCGACCTGCCGCCGGGGACCGGGCACGCGATCGCCCTGCACGGCGCGCTGCTCGCCGGGGCGGTGGCCCAGTCGCTGCCGGCCTCCGGGCGCGAGGGGATCGCGGTGGCGCTGGGCGCGGCCTTCGTCGGGGCCGATGAGCTGGCGGCCGCGCGGCGGGCCGGCGGATCGTTCGAAGCGCCCGCCCGGGACCCCGGGGCGCCGCTCACCCGCGTCCTCAGCAGCGGCACCTCCGGCGAGCCGAAGCCGGTCGAGCTGAGCGCTGCGAACCACCTCTGGAGCGCCCTCGCCTCGGCGCTCAACCTCGGGCTGGACCCGGCCGACCGCTGGCTCTGCTGCCTGCCGCTGAACCACGTCGGGGGCCTCTCGATCCTGCTGCGCTCGGCGATCTACGGGACCGCGGCGCTGATCCACGAGCGCTTCGACGCCGAGCGCGTCGCCGCCGCGATCTCGGCCGGCGAGGCCTCGATCGTCTCGCTCGTGCCGACGCAGCTCGTGCGCCTGCTCGACGCGGGCGCCGACCTGAAGCGGCCGCGCCTGCTGCTGATCGGCGGCGGGCCGCTGCCGGCGGACGTCCTGGCGGAGAGCCTCGAGCGCGGCGCGACGGCGGTGCAGACCTACGGGCTGACCGAGACCTGCTCGCAGGTCTGCACCCTGGCCCCGGCGGAGGCGATGACCCGCGCCGGCTCGGCCGGCAAGCCCCTGCTCGGCACCGAGGTCGCGATCGAGGACGGGCAGATCGCGGTGCGCGGCCCCACGGTGGCGCCGGGGGCGGCGGGCGCGGACGGGTGGCTGCGCACCGGCGATCTCGGGCGGCTCGACGGGGAGGGGTACCTCTGGGTCGAGGGGCGGCGGTCCGACCTGATCGTCAGCGGGGGCGAGAACGTGCGCCCGGAGCGGGTCGAGGAGGCGCTGCGCGCCCTGCCGGGGGTCGCCGACGCGGGGGTCGCCGGGCGGCCCGATCGCGAGTGGGGGCAGATCGTCTGCGCCTGGGTGGTCCCGCGCCCCGGAGCCCGGATCGACCCCGGGGAGCTGACCCGGGCGGCGCGCGGGCGGCTGGCCCCGGCGGAGGTCCCGAAGCGGGTCGAGATCGCCGCCGAGCTGCCGCGGACGGCATCGGGCAAGCTGCTGCGCCGGAAGCTCGGCTGAGCGGCGCTGCGTTACGCTGGCGCGTCGAGCCCGGAGGGGCGATTCAAAGAGCGGCAGAAAGGCGCCTGAATGAGTCAAGGCCACGACAGCACGATGATCTACGAGGACGACGCGAGCCTGGAGCCGCTGGCCGGCAAGACGGTCGCGATCCTGGGCTACGGCTCCCAGGGCCACGCCCACGCGCTCAACCTGAAGGACTCCGGCGTCGACGTCGTCGTCGGCCTGCGCCCGGACTCCTCCAGCCGCGCCGACGCCGAGGCCGCCGGCCTCGAGGTGCTCGACGTCGCCGACGCCGCCAGCCGCGGCGACGTGGTGATGATCCTGCTGCCGGACGAGAAGCAGGCCGAGGTCTGGACGGCGGAGATCGCCGACGGCATCGCCCCGGGCAACCTGCTCATGTTCGCGCACGGCTTCGCGATCCACTTCGACCAGATCCAGCCGCCCGCCGGGGTCGACGTCGGGATGGTCGCCCCGAAGGGCCCCGGGCACCTGGTTCGCCGCCAGTACGAGGAGGGGCGCGGGGTGCCGTGCCTGATGGCTGTGCACGCCGACGACAGCGGCACCGCCCGCGACCTCGTGCTCGCCTACGCGAAGGGGATCGGCGGCACCCGGGCCGGCGTCATCGAGACGACCTTCAAGGACGAGACCGAGACCGACCTGTTCGGCGAACAGGCCGTCCTCTGCGGCGGCACGACCGAGCTCGTCCAGGCGGGCTTCGAGACCCTCGTCGAGGCCGGCTACGACCCGCGCCTCGCCTACTTCGAGTGCCTGCACGAGCTGAAGCTGATCGTCGACCTGATGTACGA
>CAZARJ010000223.1:0-3628 GCA_964487515.1 uncultured Conexibacteraceae bacterium
CTCAGCTACGCCGCCCTCGCCGACTACCGCCGCTGCGGCTATCGCTTCCTCGCCGAGCGGGTGCTGCGCCTCGCGCCGCCCCCTCCCGCCCCCGGCCGGGAGGGCGAGGGCAGCGGCGACGCCGCCGGCTTCGGGAGCGCGGTGCACGCGCTGCTCGAGTGGAGCGCGCAGCACGGCTGGCGGACGCCTCAGGAGGACCTGGTCCGGGCCGCCCTCGCCCGCGAGGGCGCCGGCGCCGGCCGCGCGGCCGAGGCGCTGGAGCTGATCGCGGGCTGGCTCGACTCGGAGCTGCTCGCCGAGCTGCGCGCCGCGGGCGCGTCCTTCCAGGCGGAGCTCGGCTTCCGTTTCGCGGCCGGCGCCGGGAGCGCGGGCCCGGAGAGCCTGATCCGCGGCACGATCGACCTGCTCGCGACCGTACCCGGCGAGCCGCCCACCATCGTCGACTACAAGACCGACGCCCTGCGCGATGGCGCTCCGACCGCCCTCGACGGCGCCTACGAGCTACAGCGCGGGATCTACGCCGCGGCTGTCGCGGCCGCCACCGGCGCAGCCCGCGTCCGGGCGGCCTACGTCTTCCTGCGGGCGCCCGCCAGGCCCGTCGTCGCGACCCTGGACGGGGCCGCGATCGAGGCCGCGCGCGGCGCGAGCGAGCCCCTCCTGGAGGGGATCCGGCGCGGCGACTTCTCCCCCACCGACCGCCCCCACGCGGCGCTCTGCCACGACTGCCCGGCGCGCGCCCGCCTCTGCCCCCACCCGGCCGAGCTGACGCTGCGCGCGGAGGCGACCCCGGTTCCCGTCCCGGCGAGCGCCGGCGCGAAGTGAGCGCCGTCCCGCCTCAGCCGCCGGCCGCCGGGGCCGCGGGAGACCCGCCGGGACGGGAGGTGGGCGAAGGCCCCGATCCGGGCCAACCCCTCGCCGTCTTCGCCTACGGCTCGCTCGTCTGGCGCCGGAGCGCCGCCGAGACGCTGGGCCGGCCCGTTGAGCCGCGCCCGGCGACCCTGCCCGGCTGGCGGCGCCGCTTCTCGGTCGCGCGCGACAACCTGCGCGGCGAGAAGACCTTCGCCCGGCGCGACGACGGCTCGCTGCCGGCCTTCGTCCTCGTCCTCAACCTCGAGCCGGGCCCGTCCGCGGACGCCCGCCCCGATCCCAACGGCGCCCTGATCGGGCTCAGCGCCGCCGAGCTGGCGCGACTCGACATCCGGGAGGGCCGCTACGCGCGCATCGAGGTCACCGGTGCGGTCGTCGCCGCGGACGACGGGCCCCCGCCGGAGCGCGTCTTCACATACGTCGCCCGCCCCGACACGCTCGCGACCAGCCCGCCCGGGGACGCGATCGTTCCCGCCACCTACGTGGACGCCGTTGAGCGTGGCTTCTCCGAGCTCGGCCCCGGAGAGCTCGACCGCTACCGCGAGAGCACCGGCCCGCCGCCGCTCGAGCCCGTCGCCGTGGACCTCGTCAGTGCCACCGCCCCGGCCGGCAACCCGCTGAGCTGGTAGCCGCCCGGCGCGTCGCCACGAGACGGACAATTTCGTCATCGAGCGCTGAAAATGTCGGTCTCGTGGCGGCCGGACCGGTTGGAAGGCACGCCGAGCCTGCTTGGTCAAGCTTAGCCAAGCTGCTATCGTCGCCTTCGTGAGGGTTAATGTCGGACAGGCGAAGACCGATCTCTCGAAGCTGCTGGCACGGGTCGAGGCCGGCGAGGAGGTGGAGATCTCCCGCGACGGCGATCCGGTCGCGCGCCTGGTGGCTGTCGACCCGAGCGACGGTCCGGGAAAGCGCTTCCTCGCCGCCTACGGAAGCCTGGCGGGGCAGATCGAGATCTCCCACGACTTCGAGCTCACCGAAGCCGAGCTGGATGAGATCCTCGATGAGCCGGCGTGAGGTTGCTCCTCGACACCCACGTCGTCCTCTGGCACCTCAAGGGCGAGCAAGAGCTGAGCACTGAGGCCCGGGCGGCGGTGGAAAGCGCGGAGGAGATCAACTTCAGCGTGGTCTCCTTCGCCGAGATCGGAGTGAAGGCCGCCGTCGGAAAGCTCGCGGTCCCCCCCGACCTCCACGACCAGGTTGTGGCGATGGGCGTCCGGATCCTCAATCTCTCGCCGGATCACGGCCTCGCCGTGGGCGAGCTTCCGATGCACCATCGCGATCCATTCGATCGGCTCCTGATCGCGCAGGCTCGGGCCAGCAAGCTGACGCTCCTCACGGCCGACCGCCGCATGCGCGATTACGAAGTCGACGTCATAGCGGCCTAAGCGGCACCAGGCCGAACGCCGCCCACGCCTCAGGTCGGAGCCCCGGGCCGGCGCCAACGAACCCCGGGAAGCTTGGCGAAGTCGGAGTCGCCGGTGACGATCTCGGCCCCGGTCTCAATCGCGATCGCACCGAGATAAGCATCGGGAACGAGGTTCCCGGTCGCCCTGGCGCTCTTGCACAGCCGAGCGAAGATGTCCCAGTGTCGCGGGCCCGGCGCGACGGCTACGAAGCTGGCGAGGCTACGGAGCTGATCGGTGACGAGCAATGCGTCGTCGAGCGACGACGGCGTCGCGAAGATCCGCGGGTGCGTGACGATGCGGACGAAACCACTCAAGACCACGTCCGGGATCGCGAGCGGCTCGTCGCCGGCCGCCTGCCGCGCGAGCCACTCGTGGTTCAGCTCATGCTCCGCGGAATCGGAACGATGCGCGTGAACAAGCACGTTGACGTCGGGAATCAGCACGCCGGTTCGTTCAGTCGCGCGGCGGTGCGTCTCGATCCATGAGGTCGAGCAGAGCGGCGTTGCTGTTCAGGTCCACACCCGCACGCGTGCCTCCGCCGTCGAACGTCTTCAACTCAAGCTCCCGCGAGCCTGGAGTAGTCGCACGACGAGCACGAGCTTCCCGAAGCGCATCCTCGACCACGTCGCTCAGCGTGCGACCGCTGCGGGCTGCGATCACCTTGGCCTCGGCGAGAATCTCGTCGTCAATCGAAATCGTCGTCCTCATGCATCTAAATGTACCAGCCGTGCATCTTGATGCAACCCTGGTAGCAGCGCCGGCGGTGAGCGCTCAACGCGTGGCCGCTCCGCCGGCCAAAGCCCCGCTCAGAAGCTGAGCGGGGCCGGCCGGGGGATGGATCGGGGAGGAGTCTTCTGGCTTGCGACGAGCCCGACTTTTTCATCACTGGAGAGCGAAAATGTCGGACTCGTCGTTGGTGGTGGGCGGCGGCGGGAATCGCCGCCGTTGGGCCCCAGCGAGGCCCTACTTGCCCCGCCTGCCGCAGCGGACGACGTTCTGCTTGCCCTTCACCTTGGCGCCGTTCTGGCCCTTCATGGCCACGTTGGCGCGGCGCAGGGCCCGCTTGCCCTTGCAGATGTCCTTGGAGTTGACCAGCAGGCCGCCCTTGCCGCCCTTGATGTTGAGCTTGAACTGGCTCACCGGGACGTCGGGGACCACCTGGAAGGTGTTTCTGATCCGGCCCTTGGACTGGTCGATCTTGCCGAACAGGTCGAGGTCGACGATCCCGTGCAGGTCGGCCGCCAGGTCGGGCAGCTGGTGGGGGCCCACCTTCAGGTAGACCGGCCCCTTGAGCGGCTCGGCCAGCAGCGGGCTCCAGGCCTTCGCGTTGCCGATCTTGGAGTCGGCGGGGCAGT
>CAZARJ010000224.1:0-3615 GCA_964487515.1 uncultured Conexibacteraceae bacterium
TCTACTAGGGGCGGGCGCGGCGTAGGGCCGCTTCGGTGGCCCGTAGCGCCGCTTCCAGGGTGTCGCGGTCAGGCTCGCCGCCCTCGAGGACTGATCGCCGCGCTCTGCGGGCGGCCGAGGCGGGCTCGGTGAGGGCGGCGGGGTCCGGCCGCCCACTTTCCCTGCCGCGATCGTCGCCCGGCTCCCCGCGGGCCGGCGATGACTTCGGAGGATCTGCGTCCGGCTCCTGGCGGGCCGGCGATGACTTTGGAGGATCTGCGTCCGGCTCCTGGCGGGCTAATGATGCCTCGGTGAGGGACCTGATCGCCTCCAGGGCGGCGTGCAGGCCGAGCGCCGCGCTTCCGAGGCGGCCCGCGTCGAGGTCGGCGCGGGCGCGCAGGATCAGCTCCTCGTAGGGAGCGACGCGCTCGCGGCCGCCGAGCACGGCGGCCACGCGCTCCTGGGGCCGCAGCGCATCGTCGTCGCGGCCACGGGAGGAGCCGGGCCGCAGGTCGAGCTCGGCGGCGCTGCGCCAGCGTCCCTCGGCGACCTCCTCTCCGGTCCCGAAGCCGAAGCGGAGCGCCAGCGCGCGCGCCGGGTCGACATCGGCCACGTAGGGGTCGCCGGTGGCCGTCCGGTGGGCGTGGAGGGCCCGGTTGACGATCGCCGCCGCCTCCGCCGCGAGCGGCTCCCACAGCTCGCGCTCGGCGCGCACCCGGTCCAGCCACTCGGTTGCCTGCGCTTCATCCTCGAAGGGGCGTGCCCTGATCACGGTCATACGCGATAGCGGCAGCTCGACGCTCACCGGCCGGCTACCGGCGTCGCGAAAGCGAAGGCGCCGCCCCCGGCGTCGATGCGCGCCCGCCCGGGGAGCGCCGAGCGTGCGGATCGCGAGCACGTCGGGGTCCGCGTCCGGCTCCCCCTCCGGGCGGACCAGGTAGCGGCCGTCGGCGAGCGCGGAGGCCCCGGGCAGCTCGAGCTGGGCGAAGGGGAGGAGGGGCGGAGCGGCCAGGGCGGAACCGCCCTTCGGCGAATCAGTCGCCGCGCTTGCCGCCGCGCTGCTTCTTCTTCGCCGGCAGCGCGTACTTGGAGGGTCGCACCGGGACGGTCGGCTGGTCGAGCTTCGAGATGCGGTCGAGCAGCCGGTCCCACTTCTTCGGGCTGAGCAGGGCGCTGAGCGGCTTGCCGGTGCGGTCGCTGCCGTCCGGCGTGTAGCCGACGTGGATGTGGTCGGCGTGGTCGGACATGACGAAGGTCGGCCCGCCCATGTCCATCAGCGAGATGATCTGCGCCGGCTCCATCGCGCCCTGGAGCTTGAGCAGCTCGTTGATCACGACCTCGGTGATCGAGCCCTTGCCCTGGTTGCCGATGATCGGGATGCCGTTGACGGCGGCGATGTCGACGGCGTCGCCGGTCGAGTGGGCGCTGACGTTGCCGGACGCGGTCATGATGCTGTGGCCGCACTTCAGCGAGCTGATCGTGAGCCGGAAGCCGCGCGTCGTCAGGTACTCGAGCATCGCCATCACGCGGCGGTCGATCTGGCCCGTCCGGACGTCGTCGCGGCCGCAGGAGTAGATCTCCATCCGCGAGTCGGCGAGCACGCGGCGCTGGAGCTGCGTCTTGGAGGCGAGCAGGACCTGACCCACGGTGGCCTTCTCGTCGAACGGGTTCTTGCCCGCGGCGCGGTAGATCGCGGTGGCTTCGAGCAGCTTCCAGCCGTCGAGGATCGGCTTGGGGTCGATCGTGCGCGCGCCGCGGCCGGCCGGCTTGATCGCGAAGTTGAGGTGGGGGGCGGCCTTCGGGTCGTGGCGGCCGACCTTGCCGATCACCGTGCCGCCGATGACGCGGGTGCCCTTGCGGAGCGGGACCGCGTCCATCGTCCTGGCGTCGAACTCGAGCGCGTCGGAGAAGTAGGACTTGAAGGTCTCGAAGCCGTCGAGGCCGTCCCCGGGCAGGGCGCCGAAGCCGCCGGCGCCCTCGTTCGCGGCGATCCGGGGCCGCAGATCCTCGGTGTTGATCGGGCCCTTGACCTGCTTGTCGCCGCCGCCGGAGCCCTTCCGCCTGGCGTCGCCGTTGAGCACCGCCTCGACCTCGCGGCGCGTCGTCGCGGACGCCGAGCGCTTCGGCTTCGCGTCGCCCTTGCCGGGCCGGACGAGGTCGAAGTCGCGGGCGGTGAGGCGCTCCCGGCGCGGCGCCGGAACGGTCTTCGCGATCGAGCCCAGCTCGGCGTAGGTGTACTGGTTGCCGTAGGCGTCGCGGAGGACGATGAACTTGCCCAGCTTCTTGTTCTGGCCGACCCGCACGATCACACCGTCGTTGACGGCGACGACGGGGGCGCCGCGCTTCGAGTAGATGTTGATCCCGCGCCGCGTCGGCGAGTCGGTGATCACGTCGGCGGCGTTGCCGGCCGCGCGCCGGTGGGCGCGGGAGCGGCGCAGGACGGCGCGCTCGGAGATGTCGTCGGCGTAGCGCGACTTGGCGGCGACGGGGAAGTGGGCCCCCTCGGTGATCCCGGACATCGCGTCGACGAGGACGCCGGGCAGGTCGCCGTACTGCTTCGCGTAGAGGAGCACCTCGCGCACGTACCAGTCGGCGTGGTTGTAGGCGAAGATCGCGTCGTAGAGGTTCTCGGTGCCGCCGGCCGCATTCAGGTAGCGCGCCGCGGCGCAGATCGCGTCGACCGGGTTATAGGGGTCCTTGCGGCCGTCGTTGTTGGCGTCGACCCCGTACATCTGCCAGGTGGCGGGCATGAACTGCATCCAGCCCAGGGCGCCGGCGCTGGAGACGTTGAGGTTGGTGCCGAAGGCGGTCTCGATCCGGTTGATCGAGGCGAGCACCTCCCAGGGGATCCCGTACTGGGTCCCGCAGGCCTGGTAGATCGGGATCAGGAAGGGTGGAATCGAGAACTGGTCGATGACGAAGTTGGGGACGCCGATCGGCGCCGGGCCGCTGCTGCCGATCGTGATCGTGGGGTTCGACCGGGTCGGGGTGCCGTCGTCGTTGCGCAGCGGCGCGGGCGCGACCGAGCCGCCGTCCTGCTTGTCCCCGGAGTCGCCGCCCTTGTCCTTCTTCTGCTCCTTCGCGCTCTTGCCGTCGTCCTTGAAGGTCTTGGAGTGCTGCTTGCCCTTGGCGCCCCCGTTGCCGAACGGGTCGTTGGTCGAGGGCACATCGTCATCGCCGGCACCGGAGTCTCCACCTGGGGTTGAGGGTGTGGTCGTGGTGGTCGACGGGGTGGTGGTCGAGGGCGTGGTCGTCGACGGCGTCGTGGTCGACTGGGTGGTGGTCGTCGCCGGAGCCGGGGCCGCGCCGGACTCGTCGCCGTCGGCGGGGCTCGAGCAGCCGGGGTCAGCGGGGTAGTCCACGGCGCCGTCGCCGTCGTCGTCGACCCCGTTCACGCACGCGGTCCCGACGCTGGTGCCGCCGGGCAGGTCGACCTTGACGCCGACCGCCGCGGTCCCCTGGGCGTTGACGACGCCCGCCGTGAGCACGGCGGCGAGCACTCCTAGCGCCAATGTGATTACTAGCCGGTTCCTCATCTTGGTGTCTCACGGAGCTGTGGCGAGCCGGCTGCGCGGCGACCTCCCGGGAGCGACCCGAAAGCTACTTGCTCGCCCAGCGGAATGCAACGTGGAACCG
>CAZARJ010000225.1:0-3615 GCA_964487515.1 uncultured Conexibacteraceae bacterium
TGGCGGGGATGCCGGAGCGGGCGGTGCCGTCGGGGTGGGAGGGGACGAGCAGCCCGTTGACGCCGTCGGCGATCACCTCGTTCATCGGCGGGTCGTTGTTGGCGATCGTCGGCATGCCGAAGGCGACCGCCTCATACAGCGGCAGCCCGAGGCCCTCCCAGCGCGAGGGAGAGACGGAGACGTCGTTGGCGGCGATCGCGGCCAGGTGCTCGGCCCAGGGCTCGTCGGCGAGCCGCAGCTCGATCCGCTCGTCGGCCTCGATCATCGGCAGCAGCCGCTCCAGCCGCGAGCGCTCGACCTGGGCCTTGACGAGCAGCCGCAGGCGCGGGTCGCTCGTGCGGGAGAAGGCCTCGACGACCGGCTCGGCGGGCTTGCGATGGCCGAGGAAGCCGCCGGGGAAGACGAAGCGGACGAGGCCGTCGTCGGGGCGCTCGGTGCGCACGGCGAGCAGCTCCGGGTGGATGCCCCAGGGAACGCGCGGCGTCTGTAGCCCCCAGCCGCGGTAGCGCTCGCGCTCGGCCTCGGTCACCGAGTAGATGACGTCGTAGGCGTCGCGGGCGCCGGCCAGGTGCTCGCGGGTGAAGTGCTCCCAGACGAAGCGGCCGATCGTCCTTACCCCGCGCCGCCGCAGCTCCGCCAGCTCGTCGAACTGGTAGTTCTGATCGCAGAGGACGGCGTCGATCGAGTGCTCCTCGATCCAGGTGAGGTACTCCTCCAGGGGCGTCTCGAAGGACGACGCGGCGGTCACGTCCGGCTGATCCCAGACGCCGGTCCGCTCCAGCGCCCCGGCCATCGGCCCCTTCTCCCGCCGCGGCTTGGCGAGCACGAAGCTGCGGTGCCCGAGCTCGTCGACCGCGGAGCGCAGGTAGCGCCCGACCACGGGCTGGCCGCGGTTGAACCACTTGCTGACGATCCCGACGTTCACGGCTCGCGCAGGGTAGCCCGGCGGGCGCCGCTCAGCCGGCGAGCAGGCGCTCGAGGCCGGCGACGGTTCGGGACCAGTCGCGCTGCTCGCGGAGCTCGGTGACGCCGGCTCGCAGGCGCTCCAGCTCGGCGCGGTCGCCGAGGCGCTCGATCGCCGCGGTCAGGGCGCCCACGTCCGGGTCCCAGGCGGGGATCCCGGAGCGCGCCTCGCCGTTCTGCTCGGAGGGGACGAGGATGCCGCTGCGCCCGTCGAGGACCATCTCCGACATCGGCGGCTTGTCGTTGGTGATGATCGGCAGCCCGAAGGCCGTCGCCTCGAACAGCGGCAGGCCGAGCCCCTCCCAGCGCGAGGGGGCGAGGCAGACGTCCGCGGCCGCGAACCGTGCCCGGTGCGCGTCCTCGGGCTCGTCCTCGAGCATCAGCTCGATCCGCGGGTCGGCGGCGGCCGCCTCGCGCAGGGCCTCGTCGTTGCGCGGGACCTGGGCGTTGATCAGCAGCCGCAGGTGATCGCCCTCCGCGCGGGAGAACGCCCGGATCACCTTGCGGACCGGCTTGCGCCGGCCGAGGAAGGAGCCCGGGAAGTAGAAGGAGACGACCCCGGAGGCTGCCGGGCGCTCGGGTGACGGGGGCTCCAGCAGCTCCGGGTGGATGCCCCACTGGACGTAGGGGCTGTCGATGCCGAGCTCGGCGTAGCGGTCGCGCTCGCAGCGGGTCAGCGAGTAGATCGTGTCGTAGGCGGCGCGGGCCGGCTCGACGTGCTCGGGCGCGAAGTACTCCCAGACGAAGCGCCCGACCGTGCGCACCCCCTGCTCGCGCAGCAGGCGGATCTCGTCGAACTGGTAGTTCTCGTCGAACAGGATCAGCTCGAGGCCCGCCTCGCGCGCCCAGTCTGCGTACTCGGAGGCCGGGATCTCGTGCGTGGAGGCGTGCTGGACGCGGGGCTGGTCCCAGACGGGATCGGGCGGGCCCGCGTTCGCGTGCTGCGCCCTGGGGCCCGAGCCGGGGCGGGCGAGCACGTGCGTGTGGTGGCCGAGCTCCTCGAGCGCGGAGCGGAGCTGCCGGGCGACGACCGCCTGCCCGGAGGCGAACCACTTGCTGACGATGCCGACCCGCAAGCGGCGCCCGGCCCCGCTTCGCCTTACCCGCGCTCGCGCTTGCGCGCCAGCGTGAGCCCGTCGGCGATGCCGACCATCGCGATCTCGACCCGCTCGTCGGCGTGGATGCGCTCGTTCAGCTCGACAACCGCGCGCGCCCCCTCGTCGTCGGGGCCGGGGTCGAGCACGCGCCCGTTCATGAGCACGTTGTCGAGCAGGATCAGCCCGCCGGGCCGGATCAGCTTCAGGCAGGCCTCGTAGTACTCGGGATAGGACTCCTTGTCGGCGTCGATGAAGGCCAGATCGAACTGTTCGGCGCCCTCCCCGATCATCGCGGCGAGCGTCTCGGCGGCCGGGCCGAGGCGGATCTCGATCCGCTCGGCGACCCCGGCCCCCTCGAAGTTCGCGCGCGCCAGCTCGGCCCGCTCGGCGTCCAGCTCGCAGCAGACCAGGCGTCCCTCGGGACCCATCCCGCGCGCGACCGAGATCGCCGAGTAGCCGGTGAAGGTGCCGATCTCGAGCGCCCGGCGGGCGCCCATCACGCCCGCGAGAAGGCTCATGAAGGCGCCCTGGTCGGGGGCGATCTGCATGCGCGCGATCTCGCCCATCGCGGCGGTCCGCTCGCGCACGCCCGCGAGCGCCGCGTCCTCGCGCGTGCCCACCCGCACCATGTAGTCGTGCAGCTCCTCGCTCATTTCGATGAACCTCGTCATCGGGCTTTCTCCTTCTCGGTCCGCTCGCTCACGCCGGCCGCCGTGCCGACCTCGTAGCCGAGCTCGCCGAGCAGCTCGCCCGCGGCCTCGTCGAAGGCGGCCACGTCAGCCGGCTTCATCTTCTCCTTCCAGCGGTACATCGCGCTGGGATCGGGCGGCTTCTGGGTCATCGCGTGGGCCTGCATGCGCTCGCTCCCGGGCCGGGTCGGCTTGCCCTCGGTCGCGGGCAGGTCGCGCGCCATCTCCGCCATCCGCTCGGCGGCGTGCTCGTAGTAGCGCATCATCACCGGATCCCAGGGGAGCTCGAGGAACTCGGCGATCCGGCGCAGGTTCGGCTCCGTGTCGGTGACCAGATCCTCGTAGCGCAGCTCCAGGTAGTGGCTGACCTTGCGCCCGTGTCGCTGCGCCCGGCGGATCCGCCGCTGCCAGGTCTCGGCGACGCGCGAGGCGGGGGCGGGATCCTTGTCCCCGAGCGTCCGCTTCCAGCGCGAGAGCGCCACGTCGCGCCCGTCGCGGATCACGTGGATGAAGCGCGCCTCGGGCAGGGCGGCCTCGATCTTGACCATGCTCTTGACGTAGGCCGGGGTCTTCTCGCCGTAGCGGGGCTTGCCCTGTCGCTCCGCGTACATCTCGTAGAAGGCGCGCAGGGCGGGGCCCGGCGCCCAGTCGTCAAGCGACTTCCAGCGGGCGACGACGTCGGCGGGCTCGGTGTGCAGGTCGCCCCACTGCCGCACGGCGGTCATCGTCTCGACCGCCCGCTCGGGGCCCGCCCCACCCTCGATCGCGTCGATCAGCTCGGGGACGAAGTGGGTCTCCGGCGGGATCGTCAGCTCGGGATGGGCGTCGAGCATCAGCCGCAGCATCGTGGTGCCGGAGCGGCCGAC
>CAZARJ010000226.1:0-3613 GCA_964487515.1 uncultured Conexibacteraceae bacterium
GCTGCCGGTGGCGACGAAGATCGCGCCCCAGACCGCCGTGCCCACGGCGATCCCGACCTGGCGGAACGTGTTGTTGATCCCCGAGCCCATGCCGCTGCTCCCCCTCGGCACCACGGTCACGGCCCCGTTGGCGAGGACGGGGTTGATCAGCCCGGCCCCGATCCCGGCGCAGAGGAAGCCGGCGAGCAGGGTCGTCCAGCCCGAGTCGACCTCGATGCCGCGCATGAGCAGCAGCGAGACCCCGACCATCGTCAGCCCGCCCGCGAGGACGTGGCGGCCCTGCACGCGCCCGATCAGCCGCCCGCTGACGATCGCGCCGAGGAAGCTGAGGATCGAGATCGGGAGGTTCTGCAGGCCCGCCTCGAGGGGGGAGTAGCCGAGGTAGTTCTGCAGGTAGTAGGTGATGTAGAGGAACATCGAGAACAGCGCCGCCGAGATCGTGAAGCCGCCGAGCTGGATCCCGGTGAAGGCGCTGATCCGGAACAGCCGCAGGGGCAGCATCGGCTCGGCGACGTGGAGCTCGACGATCGCGAAGGCGACCGTGAGCGCCGCCGCGGCGCCGAGCAGGGCGAGGATCGCGGGGCTGCCCCAGCCCTCGGCGTTGCCGCGCAGCAGCGCCAGCACGAGGCAGGCGAGGGCGGCGATGAACGTGATCTGGCCGAGCCAGTCGATCCGGGTGGCGTTCTCGTCCCGCGACTCGTGGACGACCGCGAGCGCGATCGCCATCGCGCCGAGGCCGATCGGCACGTTGACCCAGAAGATCGACTCCCAGCCGATCGCGTCGGTCAGGGCGCCGCCGACCAGCGGCCCGATCGCCACCGCGGCGCCGATCGTGGCGCCGAAGATCCCCATCGCCGTGCCGCGCGCCCGCCCGGGCTCGAACTCCTGGGCGACGAGCGCCAGCGAGACCGCGAACATGATGCTGCCGCCGACCCCCTGCAGCGCGCGGCCCAGGTTGAGCATCAGCGGCGAGCCGGCGAGCCCGCAGGCCAGCGAGGCGAGCGAGAACAGCCCCAGCCCGGCGATGAAGACTCGCTTGCGGCCGATCCGGTCGGCGATCGACCCCGCCGTGAGAACGAAGGCGGCAAGCGTCAGCGCGTAGGCGTCGATCACCCACTGGAGGTCGGTGAAGGAGGCGCCCAGGTCGCGCTCGATCGAGGGCAGGGCGACGTTGACGACCGTGATGTCGAGGAGCAGCATGAACGCCGCCACGCAGACGACGATCAGGGTCCACCAGCGACGCTCCATCGCGAATCAGCTTTACAGGTCACCGGGCTCAGCCGGGGGCAGAGCCGGAGTTGGCCGCGAGCGCGACCAGGCCCGGGATCACGAGCTCGACGACCCAGTCGGCGAGCTGCTCGGGCGGAACCTCGGGGTGCTCCTTCCACCACTCGACGAGCCCCTCGTAGAGCCCGTTCAGCCCGCGGGTGATCGCGCCGACGTGGAGCGGGTCCGGCTCGCTGCCCAGGCGACGGGCGGCGGCGGTGATCAGGTTCGCGACGAGCCCGTCCTGGCGGCTGCGGATCGTCTCCAGCTGCGCCTCGAGCAGCGGGCCCGCCGCGGGGTCATGCTGCCCGCGGATGGCCCCGGCGGCCAGCGCCCAGGCGGCGCGGCGCTCGGCGACGAAGCGGAAGAAGGCGACGCTGCCGGCGCGCAGCATCTCCTCCGGCGTCCCCTGGCCGGCGACGGCCTCGGCGACGGCGGCGTTGAGCTCGTGTCCGAGCGCCTCGACCGTCGCCGACAGCAGCCCGCCCTTGGAGCCGAACTGGGCGTAGATGACGGGCTTCGAGACGCCTGCCCGGGCCGCGAGCTCATCCATCGAGGTGGCCTCGTAGCCGCGTTCGCCGAACAGCTCCTCGGCCAGGCCCAGGAGCTGCCGGCGGCGGAGCTCGGCCGGGACGCGCCCGTGGCCGTGGCGCGCGATCTCCTCTTCCAGCGCGCTGATCCTCCGCTCGGAGGTCTGTTCTGGAGCGTTCTCCGTCATCGTCGGGCTCTCGGACACACTCAGTCTTGCCGTGCCAGGCTACTCATAGTAGATTACTTCCGGTAATGAATGTGTCGGGCGCCGCCAGGGGCGCGGAGAAGCTAGAGCACGACGGGCGCCGGCCCGCGGAGGTCAGACGATGAGCGCAGCGACGAACGGAGCGGCGGCGGCGGGGGAGACGCGGGGGCGCGACGTCCCGGCCCCGGACGTGGCGATCATCGGCGCCGGGTTCGCGGGCCTCGGGATGGCGATCCGGCTCAAGCGCAGCGGCCGGGAGGACTTCGTCGTCTTCGAGCGCGGCAGCAGCGTCGGCGGCACCTGGCGCGACAACACCTATCCGGGCTGCGCCTGCGACGTGCCCTCGCACCTGTACTCGCTCTCCTTCGCGCCGAACCCCGACTGGAGCCGCTCCTTCTCGCCGCAGGCCGAGATCTGGGACTACCTGCGCGGCGTCGCTGAGCGCGAGGGCGTCCTGCCCCACATGCGCTTCGACTGCGAGGTCGAGGAGGCGCGCTGGAGCGAGGATGAGGCCCGCTGGGTGCTGCGGACCGGCGCCGGCGAGTACCGCCCGCGGGTTCTCGTCTCGGCGATCGGCGGGCTGATCGAGCCGCGCCTGCCGGACATCCCGGGCCTGGACGAGTTCCCCGGCGAGGTCTTCCACTCGGCCCGCTGGAGGCACGACTACGACCTGCGCGGCAAGCGCGTGGCGGCGATCGGCACCGGCGCCTCGGCGATCCAGTTCGCGCCCCAGATCCAGCCGCTGGTCTCGAGGCTGCATCTGTTCCAGCGCACGCCGGCCTGGATCATGCCCCGCCTCGACCGGCCGATCCCGCGCTTCAACCGGATGCTCTATCGCCGCTTCCCCGCCCTGCAGAAGCTGGTCCGGGCGGGGATCTTCTGGAGCCGCGAGGCGCTCGTCCTCGGGCTGATCAAGCGTCCCTCCCTGCTCGCCCCGCTGCAGGCGCTGGCCCGCGGCCACCTGGCGCGCCAGGTCCGCGACCCGGAGCTGCGCCGCAAGCTCACGCCGGACTACACGATCGGCTGCAAGCGGATCCTGATCTCGAACGACTTCTACCCGGCGGTGCAGGAGGAGAACGTCGAGCTGCTCACCGAGGGGCTGGCGGAGGTGCGCGGCAGCACCGTGATCGGCGCCGACGGCTCCGAGCGCGAGGTCGACGCGATCATCCTCGGGACCGGCTTCCGGGTCACCGACTTCCCCGGGGCCGCGATCGTGCACGGCCGCGACGGGCGCAGCCTGGCCGAGGTCTGGGACGGCAGCCCGGAGGCCTATCGCTGCACGACCGTGAGCGGCTTCCCGAACCTGTTCGTGATCGGCGGGCCGAACATCGGCATCGGCCACACCTCCGAGGTGGAGATGATCGAGCACCAGTACCCGTACGTGCTCGACGCGCTCGACAAGCTCGAGCAGCACGGGCTGGAGTCGGTCGAGGTCCGCCCCGAGGCCCAGCGCGCCTTCATCGCCGGCCTCGACCGGCGCATGGAGGGGACGGTCTGGATCACCGGCGGCTGCTCGAGCTGGTATCTGGACCGCACCGGCCGCAACTCGACGCTGTGGCCCGACTGGACCTACCGGCACGAGCGCATGCTGAGCAGCTTCGACCTCGCCGC
>CAZARJ010000227.1:0-3598 GCA_964487515.1 uncultured Conexibacteraceae bacterium
CGCTCGCCCGCGCCGCCGCCGCGGGGGAGATCGGCGGTGAGCTCGTCACCGGCCTGGCGCGCGAGGGCGACGACGCCGCGCGCGAGGCCCTGGCCACGATCGGGCGCCGGCTCGGAATCGCGCTCAGCGGCCTCGCCAACATCTTCGCTCCCGACGTGCTCGTCATCGGCGGCGGCGTGAGCGCGGCCGGCGAGCTGCTGCTTGAGCCGGCGCGCGCGGAGCTGCGGGCGCGCGCGCTGCCGCCCCAGAACGAGACCCCGCTGGAGCCCGCGCAGCTGGGCGCCGACGCGGGCATGATCGGCGGCGCGCTGCTGGCCCGGGAAGGGCTCGCCGGAGGGGAGTCCGGGTGAGCGGCCGGCTGACCGTCTGCCCGACGCCGATCGGGAACCTCGGCGACGTGAGCGAGCGGCTGCGCGGGGCGCTCGCCGACGCCGACGTGATCGCCTGCGAGGACACGCGCCGCGCCGGCCGCCTGCTCGAGCGGCTCGAGATCGCCGCCCCGCGCCTGCTCTCCTACCACGAGGCGAACGAGGCCGAGCGCACGCCGCAGATCACGCAGGCGATCGAGCGCGGCGCCCGCGTGGCCCTGATCAGCGACGCGGGCACGCCGGTGCTGTCCGATCCGGGCTTCCGGCTGATCAGGGCCTGCATCGAGCGCGACATCGTCATCGACGTCCTGCCCGGGCCGTCCGCCATCACCACCGCGCTGGTCGCCTCCGGGCTGCCCGCCGACCGCTGGCGCTTCGAGGGCTTTCTGCCGCGCCGGCCCGGGGAGCTGGAGCGGGTCCTGCAGGCGACCGAGACCGTGGTCGCCTTCGAGTCGCCGCGCCGCCTGCCGGCCTCGCTGCGCGCCCTGGCGGCGCTCGCGCCCGACCGCCCCGCCGCGGTCTGCAGGGAGCTGACCAAGCTGCACGAGGAGGTCGCCCGCGGGACGCTGGGCGAGCTGGCGCGCCGTTTCCGCGCCGACGTGAAGGGCGAGATCGTGGTCGTGATCGCCGCCTCCAGCCGCCGCGCGGCCGCTCCCGACCTCGCCTTCGCCGTCGACGCGCTGCGCCGCCTGGTCCGGTCCGGGGCCCGGCCCCGGGCAGCCGCCGGGGTCGTGGCGACGCTCACCGGGACGCGCCCGAACGAGCTCTACCGCGAGCTCACCGGGCGCGAGCCGCGCCGTTGAGCGCCGTGGGCGAGCCGGACGCCGGGGACCGCCCGGTGCCGGGGCCGCCTGAGCTCGGCCGTGGCGTGCTCGTGCGCGCCGGGCAGCCGGCGCCCGCCGCCTGGGCGGAGGCCGAGCGGATCGAGCTCGGCACCGCTGAGCTGGACGCGCCGGAGCCCCTGCGCGAGACGGTCCAGCGGCTGCACGGCGCCTGGACGGAGCGCCGTCCCGTCGTCGTCTCGCTCGCCGCCGATCCCGGCAGCTTCCGGGAGCCGACCGTGATCGAGCGGCCGCCCTTCGAGCTCGACCCGGGCCTCGACCTGCCGCTCGACCGCCTGCACCACCTGGTCTGGGCGAACAACTACGACGCCCGCGGCGCCGGCGCGGACGGCGGGCCGATCTGGTGGTGGGGGAGGAAGGCGGCCCGCGCCGGGGCGAGCGTGGGCGGCGCGGCCGACGTCGTCCTCCCCGACGGGCGCGAGGCCTGGATCGACGGCGGCCCCCGCTGGAGCGTGCCCGCCCTGGAGCTGCCGGTGGTGGAGGCGGGCGCCGTCGAGGCCGGGGCGCTCGTCCCCGTCCCGGCGAACCCACCCGGGCCCGCCGCCGAGCTGGCGCCGGACCAGCTCGCCGCGGTCGGCCACCGGGGCGGCCCGGTGCGCGTCATCGCGCCGGCCGGCTCGGGGAAGACCCGCGTCCTGACCGAGCGCGTGCGCCACCTGCTCGCCGATCGCGGCTACCGGCGCGAGGCGGTGATCGCGGTCGCCTACAACAAGCTCGCCCAGACCGAGCTCGAGGAGCGCCTGGCCGGGCTCGAGCCGCGGACGCGGACGCTGAACTCGCTCGGCTACTCGCTGCTCAACCGCCAGCGCCGCGCCCGCCTGCGGGTGCTGAGCGAGACCGAGACGCGCGAGCTGATCTCGGAGACCTTCCCGATCCCGCGCCAGCGGCGCGTCAACACCGATCCGGTCGGCCCCTACGTCGACGCTTTGACCGAGGTCCGCCTGGCGCTGCGGGAGCCCGCCGAGGTGGAGGATTCCCGCGACGACGTCCCCGGCCTCGCCAAGGGGTTCGACGCCTACCGGGCGGGGCTCGCCCGGCGCGGCGCGATCGACTTCGACGAGCAGATCTACGGCGCCCTCGAGGCGCTGCTGCGCGACGGTGAGTTCCGGCGCCGCGTGCAGGCCGAGCACCGGCACATGCTGGTCGACGAGTTCCAGGACCTGACCCCCGCGCACGTCCTGCTGATCCGCCTGCTCGCGCTGCCCGCCTTCGACGTCTTCGGCGTCGGCGACGACGATCAGACGATCTACGACCACGCCGGCGCCGATCCGCGCTTCCTGGTCGACTACGGCGACTTCTTCCCGGGCGCGAAGGCGACGGCGCTGGAGGTCAACTACCGCTGCCCGGAGCGGATCGTCGACGGGGCGGTGAAGCTCCTGGGCTACAACAAGATCCGGGTCAGCAAGGAGATCCGGCCCGGACCCGACGCCGATCCCGATCCCGGGGCCCTGGAGATCGTCGCCCACGCGCCCGCCGACGCGGCCACGACGCTCGTCGAGCTGATCCGGCGCTGGCGCTCCGAGGACGGGATCGAGGCGGGGAGGATCGCGGTCCTCACGCGGGTCAACTCGCTGCTGCTCGCGCCCCAGGTCGCGCTCTGGGCGGCCGGCGTCCCGGTCGACTCGGCGGTCCGCGCCGAGGTCCTGGAGCGGACCGGGATCGAGGCGGCGCTCGCCTGGCTGCGGGTCGCGGTCGACCCCGACGGCCTGCTGCCCTCGGACCTGGAGACGATCCGCCGCCGCCCGAGCCGCGGGTTCCCGCGCTGGATCAGCAAGTGGTTCGGCAACTGCCGCCGGATCGAGGACCTGCGCGCGGTCGAGCGCAAGATCGACGACGAGCGGGTCAGCGCCCGGGTCGGCGAGCTGGCCGACGACATCGGGATGCTCGCCGGGCTCGCCGGCGGCGGCGCCGGCACGCGGGGGGTCCTGGAGGCGGTGCGCGACCGGATCGGCCTCGGCGGGGCGATGGAGATGCTCGACGGCTCCAAGGGGAGCGAGTCGGCGGCGAGCCACCTGGACGATCTCGAGGGGCTGATCCAGGTCGCCGACCTGCATGACGACCCGGGCGGCTTCGAGCCCTGGCTGCGGGCGGCGCTCGACTCCTCGGCCGGCAACGAGGGGGTGCGGCTGGCGACCGTGCACCGGGTCAAGGGGCGCGAGTGGGACCGGGTGGCCGTCTACGGCGCCAACCAGGGGCTGATGCCGCACCGGCTGAGCGAGAGCTGGGAGGCCGAGCGCCGGGTGATGCACGTGGCGATCACGCGGGCGCGGGAGCGCTGCGCGGTGCTCGCCGACGCCGAGCGCCGCTCGCCGTTCCTCGCCGAGCTGCGGGGCGAGGCCGAGCGGGCGGCGAGCCCGCCGCGGGCCGGGGCGGACGCCCTCGCCCGGG
>CAZARJ010000228.1:0-3595 GCA_964487515.1 uncultured Conexibacteraceae bacterium
CGGATGGAGGCGAGCCTGAAGCCGGACGGCTTCAACCTGCTCAACGCGACCCGCGCCGCCGCCTGGCAGACGGTGTTCCACTTCCACGTGCACGTGATCCCGCGCTACGAGGACGATCCGCTGCAGCTCCCGTGGGTCCCGCGCGGCGCGGACATGGACGAGATCGCGTCGATCGCGGCGACGATCAGGGCCGGCAGCCCGTGAGCGCGGACCGCGACCCGATCCGCGTGGAGCGCGACGGCGACGTGGCCGTGGTCGTGCTCGACGACCCGCCCCTGAACCTGTTCCGCGAGCGCACGCTCGAGCGCCTCGAGGAGGCCCGGGCCGAGGTCGCCGGCTCCGGCGCCCGGGCGCTGGTCTTCCGGGCCGAGGGCGAGATCTTCACCGGCGGGGTGGACGTCAATCTATTCGCGGCGATCCCCGACGGGGCGGCCGGGAAGGAGCTGGCCGCGCGCGGGCTGCACGAGATCAGCGCCTTCGGGCGGCTCGAGATCCCGACCATCGCGCTGGTGCACGGCCTCTGCCTGACCGCCGGCTTCGAGGCCGCGCTGGCCTGCGATCTGATCTGGGCGGACGAGGGGGCGCGGTTCGGGCTGGTCGAGCGGGTTGTCGGCCTGACGCCGTTCGGGGGCGGCGTGCAGCGCCTCGCCGAGCGCGCGGGGCCGGGGCGGGCGCGCGAGCTGGTGATGAGCGGCCGCCTCTACGAGGCCGCGGAGCTGGAGCGCTGGGGGGTCGTGAACCGCGTCCTGCCGGGCGGCGAGCTGCTCGGGAAGGGGATGGCCTTCGCGCGCGATCTGGCGGCGGGACCGACCGTCGCGCACGCGGCCACCAAGCGGATCATCCGGGCCTGGTCGGAGGGCGGCGTGGCGGGCGCCGACGCCGAGACGGCCGCGATCGCGGGCCCGCTGTTCGACACCGAGGACCTGAGGGGAGCGGTCCGCAGCTTCCTCGACGAGGGCCCCGGGAAGGCGAGCTTCGAGGGGCGCTGAGGCGTCCCCGCGCCCGCCGGTCGGCGGCGACGCTGGTACGCTGCCGCGGCGCATGGCGAAGGAAGAGAAGATCGAGATGGAGGGCGAGGTCGTCGAGGCGCTCCCGAACACGATGTTCAAGGTGAAGCTCGACAACGACCACGAGGTCCTCGGGCACATCTCCGGCAAGATGCGCCGCCACTACATCCGCATCCTGCCCGGCGACCGCGTCAAGATCGAGCTCTCGCCCTATGACCTCGACCGCGGCCGGATCACCTACCGCTACAAGTAGCCCACCGAGCGCTCGCGCGGGGCCCCGCGCCCCAGTGCAACCTTGTAAAGATCGCCGTGTTAGGACATCCGAGTGAGCACCGGAACCAAATTCACCCCGAGCCGCGCGTGGATCGCGCCGACGCTGGCGGCCCTGCTGCTGGCGGGGCTGGTCCTGGCCGTGCTGCAGGCGCAGCCGGCGACCGCCCGCATGGCGACCGTGATCGGCGGCGAGCGGCCGGGCACGACGCCCACCTGTCCCCGTAAGGCCTGCCCGGCCACCGGGCGCGTGAGCGGCTTTCAGATGTCGGTCGGCAAGCATCGCGGCGTCTTCAAGGTCCCGTTCGACGGCCGCCTGGTCGCCTGGAGCATCGAGCTCGCCAAGCCGGACCGGTACTCGCGCAACTTCTTCGAGGAGAACCTGCGCTGGAAGCGCTTCGAGGGCCATCCCTACGCGCGGATCGGCGTCATCAGGCGGGTCAAGAAGGGCCGCGCCAGGTTCAAGCTGACCAAGCAGACGCCGGCGGTGCGGCTCGACTCGCGCCTCGGGCGGACGCCCATCTACACGCTGGGCAAGCCGCTGCGGGTCAAGAAGGGCCGGATCCTCGCGCTCTCGGTCCCGACCTGGGCGACCAACTTCTCGGTCGGGGGCGGCTCGCGGACGGTCTGGCGGGCGAGCCGCAAGTCCGACAAGTGCGACCAGAGCGGGCCCAACCAGGAGGAGAACCGCAAGGCCAGCAAGGCCCACATGCGCGTCGGCACCACGAAGCAGTACGGCTGCAAGTACAGCGGCGAGCGCCTGCTCTACACGGGCTACGTCGTCCCGGACCAGAAGAAGTAGCGCCAGCCGGCGAAGCGCCCGCCGCGCGGTCGCATGGGTCGCAGCGGCCGGGCTCGCGCGCGAGCCCTATCCGGCCGGTTGAGCGCGGGGGACGGCAGCGCGGCTCAGCCGCACTTGGAGGGGTCGCGCTCGCAGGCCTTCTCGAAGGCCTCCTGTGGCGATCCCGCCTTGGGCGGCTTGTCGTTCTCCGCGCTGTCCGGCTTGTCCGGGTCGTAGCTCGGGGTGACGCCGCCGCTGTCGGTCGACGTCGTCGACGTGGTCGTGGGCTCGGTCCCGGTCGTCGTCGTCGCGTCGGTGGAGGTGGTCGTCGTGGGGGTCGTGGTGGTCGCGGTCGCCGGCTCGGCCGGCTCCGTCGTCGTGGTCGTCGCCTCGTCGTCCCCGCAGCCACCGAGCAGCAGGACGCCTGCGATCGCGCCCGTCGCCAGCAGGCCGCGCAGCGGGCCGGGGTGGCTCGCGCGGGGCGCGGCCAAGGTCAGTCGCCCGCGGCCGGGCCGGCCGCCTGCCCGGCGACCGCGTCCTGGCGCAGGCCGCAGTGCGGGCAGTCGCTGACGTCGATCCCGATCAGCTGCTCGCAGCGGCGGCACTCCCGCAGGTTGTCGGGGGCGCGGAGCAGGCGGGAGGCGGACGGGGCGAGCGGCAGGACCCTCGTCACCGGCCGCAGCTCCTCTCCGGTCGTGCGGTCGACGTAGACGCCGTCGGGGTCGGCTGCGACGAGCGCCTCACGGCCGGAGGCCGGGGCGCGGAGCCGGTAGATCTGCTGCTCGTTCATGGTGGCCGGAACCTTATCCGGTGCGGCCGCCACGATGGCGCGATGCGGGTTCTGATCTTCCACGGCTACCTGTTGCGCGGGACGGGAAGCAACATCTACAACGCGAGCCTGGCCCGCGCCCTGGCCGGGCTCGGCCACGAGGTGCACCTGCTCTGCCAGGAGCGGGAGGCGGCGGAGCTGCCCTGGATCGGTGCCGTGGGGCGCTGGCGCCGCGGGGCGCTGGCGGTCGAGCCGGCCGTGGCCGGCCGCGGGGGCGGACCGAGGGAGGGGTCGGTGACCGCCTACCTGCCCCCGATCGGGAGGTTGCTGCCCGTCTACGTCGCCGACGAGTACGAGGGCTTCGACGCGCGGCCGTTCCCGGAGCTGAGCGAGGCAGAGGTGCAGCGCTACCTGGAGGCGAACGCCGGGGCCGCGGGCGAGGTGGCGGCGCGCCTCGGCGGGATCGACGCGGCGCTCGCCAACCACCTGATCATGGGGCCCGCGATCCTCGCCCGGGCCGGGATCGGCTTCGCGGCCAAGGTCCACGGCAGCGCGCTCTCCTACACGGTCGCGCCCCATCCGCGCTTTCTCCCCTATGCGCGCGCGGGGCTCGCCGCCGCGCTCGCCGTGCTGGTCGGCTCCGAGCACACGGCGCGGGCCCTCTGGGAGACGCTCGGCGATCCCGGGCTGGCGGCGAAGACGCGGCTCGGCCCGCCGGGGGTCGACGTGCGCGAGTTCGCGCCGCTGGGCGCCGGGGAGCGCCCCGAC
>CAZARJ010000229.1:0-3587 GCA_964487515.1 uncultured Conexibacteraceae bacterium
GCGGGCCCGCCCCCGATCCCGGCGCAGGCGCCGGCCCAGGCGAGGCGCTCGAGCCCGTCGCGGGAGGCGCCGGAGCGGGCGGCCAGATCGGGGAGCCCCCGGTAGGGGCCGCCGTCCTCGCGGGCGGCGAGCACCGCCTCGGCGTCGCGCGCGTCGAGCCCCTTCACGTAGCCGAGGCCGATCCGGACCGCGAAGCGCTCGCCGCCGCCCTCCGGATCGGGCCCGCCGGCACCCGGCCCGCCGCCACCGCTCGACCCGCCGGCACCGCCCGGCCCGCCGGCACCCGCCCCGCCGCCGCGCGGCTCGACCCGGCAGCGGACCGCGCTCGCGTTCACGTCCACGGGCAGCACCCCGATCCCGCGCCGCTGCGCCTCGTGGACGAGCGCGTCGGGCGGGTAGAAGCCCATCGGCTGCTCGTTGAGCAGCGCGCAGAGCAGCTCCGGGCCGTAGTGGACCCGCAGCCAGGCCGATTGGTAGGCGAGCAGGCCGAAGGCGACCGCGTGCGACTTGGGGAAGCCGAAGCCCGAGAAGCCGCGGATCTGCTCGAAGATCCGCTCCGCCAGCGCCCGCTCGACCCCGCGCGCGACGGCGCCCTCGAGGAAGCGGTCGCGGTGGGCGCGCAGCGCCTCGGCGGAGCGCTTGCGGCTCATCGCCCGGCGCAGCCCCTCGGCCTCCCCGGCGCTGAAGCCGGCGAGCTCCATCGCCACCTGGATCACCTGATCCTGGAAGACGATCGCCCCCAGCGTCTCGGCGAGGATCGGCTCCAGCAGCGGGTGCTCGTAGGGGACCTCGTAGCCGGGGTCCGCGCGCAGCCGCTTGCGCCGCTCCAGGTAGGGATGAACGGCGCCGCCCTGGATCGGCCCGGGGCGGACGAGCGCGACCTGCACGGTCAGGTCCTCGATCGACTCCGGCCGCGAGCGCGGCAGCATCTGCATCTGGGCGCGGCTCTCGATCTGGAACACGCCGGTCGTCTCGGCCGCCTGGATGCTGCGATAGACGCGGCGGTCGTCGAGCGGGATCCGGGAGAGGTCGATCCGCTCGCCGCGGACGCGGGCGATCTCCTCGACCGCGCGCTCGACCGCCGACAGCATGCCGAGCCCGAGCAGGTCGATCTTCAGAAAGCCCGCATCGGCGCACGAGTCCTTGTCCCACTGGACGATCTGCCGCCCCTCCATGGCCGCCGGGACGATCGGGCAGAGGTCGGTGAGCGGGCGGGTCGAGAGCACCATCCCGCCGGAGTGCTGGGAGGGATGGCGGGGCAGCCCCCGGGCCCGCTCGACCAGCATCGCCAGGGCCCGCCAGCGGGGCGAGGCGGCGCGCTCGGAGCCGATCGCCGCCGCGATCTCGGCCGCCAGCCCGCCCTCGTCCTCCTCCGGCCCGAACCCCGCCCGGTCGATGTCGCGCGCCTCCACGGGCTCGCCGCCACGCGGGTCCACGGCCCGGGCGAGCAGCTCGATCTCGCCCGCGGGCAGGCCGAGCACCTTGCCGAAGTCGCGGATCGCGCCCTTGCGCCGGTAGGTGGGGAAGGCGGCGACGAGCGCCGAGCGATCGCCCCCGTAGCGCTCGTGGATACGGGGGATGAGCCGCTCGCGGATGTCGCGCGGGAAGTCGAGGTCGATGTCGGGCACGGCGCTGATCTCCTCGTTGAGGAAGCGGCCCAAGAAGAGCTTCGAGGCGATCGGGTCGACGTGCGAGAGGCCGGTCAGATAGCAGACGATCGAGCTCACGCTGGAGCCCCGCCCGCGGCCCGGCGGCAGCAGGGCGCGGGCGGCGGCGGGGCCGCGGACCTCGACCGCGACCTCGCGCGCGAGCTCGAGCAGGTCGCGGTGCAGGAGGAAGAAGCCGGAGAGGCCGAGATGCCGGATCAGCCGCAGCTCCTCCTCCAGGCGGCGCCCCGCCTCGGCGCGGTGGGGGGTGTCCGCGTAGCGCTCGCCGAGGCGCGCCCGGCAGGCCTCGGCGAGCCGCCGGTCGGCGCTCCCGTCCTCGGCGCCCGGGTAGCTGTAGCCGAGGTCCCGGGTGAGGTCGAAGCGTAGTCGCTCGGCGAGCCGCCCGGACTCGGCGACCGCGTCGGGGTGCTCGGCGAAGCGGGCCGCCGCGCGATCGGGGTCGAGGAGCACCGCGGCGCCGTTGCCGCGCCGCTCGGGCTCGGTCGACTCGAGGGTGCCGCCGAGGCGGACCGCGACGAGCGCGTCCTGCAGGGCCGCCCGGGCGCGGACGTGAGCGTGCACGTTGCCGCTCGCCACGCAGGGAACCCCGAGCTGGGCGGCGAGCTCGGCGAGGCGGCGGTTGCGGTCCCGGTCCCCGCGCCAGAGGGGGCGCTGGAGCTCGACCCGGAACCGGTCGGGCCCGAAGGCGGCCAGCAGCCGCCGGCCGATCCGCTCCGCCGCGGCGCCCGCACCGCGCGCGACGGGCCCGGCGAGTGCCCCGTGGCGGGCGCAGCCGGAGAGGCAGACCAGCCCGTCGGAGCGCTCCTCCAGCTCGGCGAGCGGGATCGAGGGCCGCTCGCGGTCGGCGGCGTGGGCGGCGGTGAGCAGCCGGCAGAGGTTCGCGTAGCCGGTCGCGTCCTCGACCAGCAGGGTCAGGTGCACGGCGCCCGGCGGGCAGTTGCGCCGCGGCCCGGGGGGCGGGGGAGGGTCGTCGCCGGGGCGCACGGTCAGCTCGGCGCCGGTGATCGGGCGCACGCCCTGGGCGCGGCAGGCCTGCGCCAGCTCCATCGCGCCCCAGAGGCCGTCGTGGTCGGTGAGCGCCAGCGCCCCGTAGCCGAGCTCCGCCGCGCGCAGGGCGAGCTCGTCGGGGCTCGAGGCGCCGTCGAGGAACGAGAAGCAGGAGTGCGCGTGCAGCTCGACGTAGCTCATCGCTGCTCGAACCAGGCGCCGCTGGGGAGGTCGCAGAAGACGGTCGTGCAGCGGCCGCCGGCGAGGACCAGCTCCAGGTAGCGGCGGCGCAGCGGCACGCCCGTCCACCAGCCGTCCTCGACCAGCCACTCCTCGCGGACCGCCTCGATCGCGGCGCCGGCGACCGCCCCGGGTCGCGCCGGCCCCGCGCCGGGGCCGGCGAGCGTGACCCGGACCGGCCGTGGCCCGTAGAGCGCTCGCGCCCTCATCCGTCCTCCTCGTTGTAGGGGGCGAGCGCGGCGCGGCGCTCGGGGATCCGCGAGCCGGGATCGATGTCGAGCACCCTCAGCACCGCGTCGCGGCCGGCCGCCGCCCGGATCTGGCGGACACCCTCGGCGAGTCGCTCCCGCCGTCGCTCCTCGTCGCGCTCGCCGAGGGGCTGCTGGGCGCCGGCGCGGGGGCCGAGCTCGAGCGCGCGCAGGGTCAGGTCGGTGGCGGGGGAGGGCAGCCCGCGAAGCCGCGGGACGAGCGCCAGGCGCAGGCGCTCGGGGGAGGCGGTCGCGCTGCGCAGCGCGACCCGCGCCCGCCAGCTCCCCCCGGCGGCGAGCCGCGCCTCGATCAGCAGCGAGCGCAGCGCCCGGCCGTCCCGGCGGCGGTCGGCGAGCAGCCGCTCGGCGAGCAGCTCCAGCGCCCGCTCGAGCTGCGGCCCGGAGGCGGCCTCCGGGAGGGCGAGGGCCTGCTCGAGCTCCTCGT
>CAZARJ010000230.1:0-1821 GCA_964487515.1 uncultured Conexibacteraceae bacterium
CCCGCGCGACAAGATCCTCTGGGACGTCGGCCACCAGTCCTACCCGCACAAGGTCCTGACCGGGCGCCGCGAGCGGCTGGAGACGATCCGCCAGTACGGCGGGCTGGCCCCGTTCTGCTCGATCCCCGAGTCCCCGCACGACATCATGGGCGCCGGCCACGCCTCGACCTCGATCGGCTACGCGGTCGGGCTCAAGGAGGCGATGCGGCGCGGGATCGGCGAGGACGGTCGCGTGGTCGCGGTGATCGGCGACGGGGCGCTGACCGGCGGCGTCGCCTACGAGGCGCTGCAGAACGCCGGCGGCCTGGAGACCCCGGTCGTGATCGTCCTCAACGACAACGGCATGTCGATCTCGCCGAACGTCGGGGCGCTCTCCCACTACTTCAACCGGGTGCGGCTCAACCCGCGCTTCTTCCACGCCCGCGAGGACGTCGAGGAGCGGCTCACGAAGCTGCCGCTCGGCCTCGGCCGCCGGATCGAGCGCCTCGGGCCCGAGATCAAGGCCGCGATCAAGGCCTACTGGGCCCCGGGGCTGCTCTTCGAGGAGCTCGGCCTCGCCTACATGGGCGTGATCGACGGACACGACGTCGCCGACCTGCGCGAGGCGCTGACCCGGGCGCTGGAAGCGCAGCGCCCCGTCGTCCTGCACATCCACACCGTCAAGGGCCGTGGCTTCGCGGCCGCCGAGGAGGGCGGCCTGGAGGGGATGGAGAAGTGGCACGCGGCCAAGCCCGGCTCGATCGTGGACCGCAAGCCGGCGCCGAAGGAGGCCCCCAAGGAGCCGCCCGCGGAGAAGGACGGGGGCGGCATGGTCGCCGTGCGCGAGTCCGACGCGCCGGAGTCGATCGCGCCCGAGAAGCTCGAGGCGGCGACGCCCAAGCCGGCGCCGCCCGCCTACACCGCCGTCTTCGCCGACGCGCTGGTCGCCGAGGCGCGCCGCGACGCGCGGGTGATCGGGATCACCGCCGCGATGGCGGGGGGGACCGGGCTCAACGTGCTCGCCGAGCAGGTTCCCGAGCAGTACTACGACGTCGGGATCGCCGAGCAGGACGCGGTCCTCTTCGCCTCCGGCCTGGCCCTGCAGGGCGCGAAGCCCGTCTGCGCGATCTACTCGACGTTCCTGCAGCGCGCCTTCGATCAGATCGTCCACGACGTCTGCCTGCAGGAGCTGAACGTGGTCTTCGCGATGGACCGCGCGGGGCTGGTCGGCGACGACGGGCCGACCCACCACGGCGCCTTCGACGTCTCCTACCTGCGCCCGCTGCCGAACATCGTCCTGATGGCGCCCCGCGACGAGGCGATGCTGGTCAACATGCTGCGCACGGCGCTGGCCCACGATTCCGGCCCGATCGCGCTGCGCTATCCGCGCGGGACCGCCGAGGGCGTGCCGCTGCCTGAGCCGCCGCGGGCGATCCCGATCGGGACCGGGGAGATCCTGCACGACGGCGAGCGCGTGGCGCTGGTCGGCTACGGCTGGGGCGTGCAGGTCGCCAACGACGCCGTCGCCCACCTGGCCGAGCACGGGATCAACCCGACGGTCGCCGACGCGCGCTTCGCCAAGCCCCTGGACGAGGGGCTGATCGAGCGGCTCTGCACGACGCACGACCTCGTCGTCACGGTCGAGGAGAACGTGCTCCCCGGCGGCTTCGGGGCCGCGGTGCTCGAGCATGCCGAGGAGGCGCTCGACCGGGACCGGGCGCGGATCGTCCGCGTCGGCCTTCCCGACCGCTACGTCACGCATGGCAAGCCGGCGCTGCTGCGCGAGGAGGTGGGCCTGAGCGGCCCGCAGCTCGCCGAGCGCGTCCTCGCCGCCCTCGGCGT
>CAZARJ010000230.1:1921-3542 GCA_964487515.1 uncultured Conexibacteraceae bacterium
TGGCATGCGTTTCCGCCCGGATATTGGCGTTATCCGGCCCAGCGGGCGTGGGGCGCGGACGGGTGGCTGTGCCGCGCCGGCGCTTAAAGCGAAAGCGCCCCACAAGTGGGGCGCTCTCGGGTACAGGGAGGAGAGTTATTTGTGTTGAGAGAGACCGGCTTCGTGGACGCCGCGGGTATGTGGCGGCGGCCAGCCGGTCCTTAAGCTTGGGACTAGCCTACGAACATGTGTTGGCCTTGTGTGTGAGTCCCCTCACATTAGGCCGGATCCCGCTCTGGAAACGGGGAAATTCCGCTTTCCAGCCCGGTCGGAGCGGCGCGAGCGGCGCTGCAGGCCGGATTTCGGGCCAGGAACGGGGCGCCCGGTGACTGTACCTTGCGGGGCGTGAGTAGGCAGCGTCTCGACACCCTGCTCGCCGAGCGGGGGCTGATGTCCTCGCGCTCGGCGGCCGCGACGGCGATCCGCGCCGGGCAGGTTCGGATCGGCCGCGGCGGCGAGCGCGCCTCCAAGCCCGGCCAGCTCGTCCCCGGCGACGTGCGCGTCGAGCTCGAGGAGGGCCGCCGCTTCGTCTCCCGCGGGGGGCTGAAGCTCGAGGCGGCGCTGGAGCGGCTCGCGGTCCCGGTCGCGGGGCGCGACTGCCTCGACGTGGGCGCCTCCACCGGTGGCTTCACCGACTGCCTGCTTCAGCACGGCGCCGCCCGGGTGGTCGCGGTCGACGTCGGGCGTGGCCAGCTCGACTGGGGCCTGCGCAACGATCCCCGCGTGTTCGTCCTGGAGGGCGTGAACGCGCGCCGGCTGAGCGCCGAGCAGCTCCCGCTGCGTCCCGAGCTGGCGGTCATCGACGTGAGCTTCATCGCGCTCGCGAAGCTGCTCGGCGCGGTCGGCGGCTCGCTGGCGCCCGGCGGCGAGATGCTGGCCATGGTCAAGCCCCAGTTCGAGCTCGGGCGCGGCCGGGTCGGCAAGGGGGGAGTCGTGCGCTCGCTCGCCGATCGGCGCGAGGCCGTCGAACTGGTCGTCGAGGCCGCCGCCGCGGAGGGATACGCCCTGCGCGGGGTGGCGCCGGCGGGCGTGCCCGGGCCGAAGGGGAACGTCGAGATCTTCGTCCGGCTCGCCGCGGGGCGGGAGGGCGCCGTCGCCGATCCGGCGACGGCGATCGCGGAGGCGGTGGGATGAGCGCTGCGGCCCGGCGAACCCCGCCCCGGCGGGTGGCGCTGCTCGCGCACGCGGGCGAGCGCGAGGACGAGGCGATCGCGGCCGCGGTGCGGATCGCCGCCGAGCAGGGCAGCGAGCTGTTCGTCTGCGAGCGGGAGCCGGAGCGGCCCCGTACGGAGGTCGCCGGGGTGCCGGTCCTCGAGCGGCTTCCGGACGACGTAGACCTCTGCCTGGCCCTGGGCGGCGACGGGACGATCCTGCGCGCCCTGCGCCGCTACGCGGGCACCGGGGTGCCCGTCTTCGGGATCAACTACGGCACGGTCGGCTTTCTGGCCGCGGCCGAGGCGCGCGCGGTCGAGGAGGGCCTGCGCCGGGCCCTGAGGGCGGACTTCGAGGTGATCGAGCTGCCCGCCCTGGAGCTCTCCGGCGCCGCCGACCCGCAGATCGCCGTCAACGACGTCTCCTTCAC
>CAZARJ010000231.1:0-3530 GCA_964487515.1 uncultured Conexibacteraceae bacterium
CCCCCCCGCGCGCCCCGCCCACCCCGCCCCGCCCGGGCCCGCCCGGCGCGCGGACCCCGCCGGGGCCACGAGCCGCAAGCGCGCCCAGCGCCGGGCGCGGCAGCGGGCCCGGCAGGGCGGGGCGGGGATCGGCGGCGACCTCTTCGACTACCTGTTCGGGCGCTGATGGCGGGCTTTGGCGACAGCCGCGGAAGGGATGCGCGATGAAGCGCCGCAAGGGCATCGGCGCCGTCCTCAGCTCCTCGCCGACCGCGATCGGCGCGGTCACGACGCTGATCGTGATCGTCGCCGTCTTCCTCGCCTACAACGCCAACTCCGGCCTGCCGTTCGTGCCCGTCTACAAGGTCTCGGTGCTGGTCCCGAACGCCTCCCGGCTGGTCGTCGGCAACGAGGTCCGGATCGGCGGCAGCCGGGTCGGGGCGGTCGACTCGATCGAGGCGCTGCGACGCTCCGGCGGCTCCTCCGATGACGCTGAAGGCGGCGGGCCGGCGGGCGCGCCGCCCTCCGGCGCGGCGCCGGATGAGAGCGGCGGGGCGATCGCCCGGCTCGGGCTGAAGCTCGACGAGTCCGCCGGCCCGATCCCGCAGGACTCGATCTTCCGGATCCGCTACCGCTCCACGTTCGGGCTCAAGTACCTCGAGGTCACCCGCGGCAGCGGCCCGGCGGCGCCGGAGGGCTTCACCTTCGACGGCACCAACGACACCGACGACCCCGACGACAGCGACGACGAGATCCTCTCGATCCGCGAGGCGTCCCTGAATCAGACGGCGGGGGACGGGACCTTCGTCGCCCAGACCGAGTTCGACGAGGTCGGCAACACCTTCGACCAGCCGACGCGCAACGCGATCCGGCGCAACCTGGTCGGCTACGGGGACGGCTTCACGGGCCGCGGCATCTCGCTCAACGAGGCGATCCAGGCGCTGAAGCCGCTGTTCACGAGCCTCGAGCCGGTCGCCGCGACGCTGGCCGATCGCCGTACGCAGCTGCGGCGCCTGTTCCCCGCCCTCGCCCGGACGGCCGCGATCGTCGCCCCGGTGGCGCGCGAGAACGCGGAGCTGTTCGGCAACCTGGCGCGGACGCTGGCCGCGATCGGGGCCGATCCCGGGGCGCTGCAGGACACGATCGCCGGCGCCCCGCCGGCGTTGCAGGCGGGGATCGAGACGCTGCCGGCCCAGCGGCCGTTCCTCGCCGATACGACCGAGCTGCTCGCCCGCCTGCGCCCGGGGGTCCGGGAGCTCGATGCGGCGCTGCCGGCTCTGAACGCGGCGCTCGCCGTCGGCACCCCGTCGCTGCGGCGGAGCGTCGCGGCCAGCGACCGGCTGCGCGGCGTGTTCGGCGAGCTCGACCGGCTCGTCTCCCAGCCGGAGACGAAGAGCTCGCTGAGGCGCCTCGACGCGCTGTTCGAGGAGGCCGGGCCGCTGGCCCGCTGGGTGGTCCCGGCGCAGACGGTCTGCAACTACTGGAACTACTTCTGGACCCTGCTGCCCGAGCACCTCACCGAGCGCGACTCGAGCGGCTTCACGCAGCGGGTGACGCTGGTCACCAGCCCGCTCGGCAACCTCACCTTCAACCTCGACCTGGATGCCGGCGGGCCCGCCCCTCCGGTCACCACGACGATCCCCGGCGAGGTCGAGACCGGCCTGTCGACGGCGGGCTACTCGGGCGTGCAGGCGAACGGCAAGTACGGGCTCGCCGCGCCGCCGCCCCACTCGCCGGGCCAGTTCGATCCGCACGAGCTGCCGATCCTGCACGCGAACGCCGCCGGCCCGACGGGCCAGAACGGCTCCGACTGCCAGGCCGGGCAGACCGGCTACCTGCTCGGCCGGCTGCCGGTCAAGGGGCAGTCGCGGCGCAACCCGGCGATCACCGTCCCCGATCTGCCCGGCGACCGCGGCATCACCGACGTCTACTTCACCCGTGACGGCGGCCGCGAGCTGCGCGACACCCGCGTCCCCGCGAGGCAGCCGTGAGGGGCCGGCGCGAACGCGGGCTGTCGAACGTCGCGATCGGGGCGATCGCCCTCCTCGCCTTGATCGTGGTCGGCTACCTGGCCTTCACCAAGAACGTGCCGTGGGGCGGCGGGACGGAGTTCGAGGTCGCGTTCGCGGACGCGCAGAACCTGCGCCCCGACACCCAGGTCCGGATCGCGGGGGTGAACGTCGGCGAGGTGACCGCGGTCGAGCCCCTGGCGGGGGCGGACACGGACAACGGCGCCGCTTCCGGCGAGGCGACCGAGGGCGGCCGGATGACGGCGGGCGGGGAGCCGGTCGGCGGGCTGGTCACGATCGAGCTCGACGACGAGGGGCTGCCGCTCAAGGAGGACGCGACCTTCAAGCTCCGCCCGCGGCTGTTTCTGGAGGGGAACCTGTTCGTCGACGTCCGGCCCGGGAGCCCCTCGGCGCCCGCGGTGCCGGAGGGTTACACGTTCCCGCCCCAGCAGACGAGCAACTCGGTGCAGCTCGACCAGATCCTGACCGGCGTGTTCCCAACCGCGGTGCGGCGCGAGCTGCAGTCCTTCCTCGACCAGCTGGGCGGCGCGCTCGGCGAGCACGGCGGGGCGGAGGGGCTGCGCGAGGTGAGCCGGAGCTCGGGCGGGGCGTTCAGATACGGGGCGCAGGTCAACGAGGCCCTGCTCGGGGAGCGGCCACACGACCTCTCCTCGCTGATCGGCAACCTGAACCGCGTCTTCCGCGGCCTCGACCGCGATGAGCCGGCGCTGCGCAGCCTGATCACCAACCTGAGCGTGATGACGGGCAGCTTCGCGGCCCAGGACGCCGAGCTCGAGCGCGCGGTGGGCGAGCTGCCGGGCACCCTGAGCGCGGGACGGCGCGCCTTCGCGAGCCTGAACGCGGCGTTCCCGCCCACGCGGGCGTTCGCCCGCGAGATCCTGCCCGGCGTGCGGACGGCGCCGGCGACGCTCGACGCGGCGATCCCGTGGCTCGAGCAGGTCCGCGGCCTCGCCCGCCCCGCCGAGCTCCGCGGCCTGTCCGCCGACCTGCGCGTCGCCACCCCGCGCCTGGCGCGCCTGACGCGCAGGACGATCCCCTTCCTCGGCCAGGCGCGGGCGCTGTCGAGCTGCTTCAACCACACGATCCTGCCCTGGGCCAACGACCGCGTCGACGGCGGCCCGGCCTACAACTCCACCCACGGGCCGCAGGGGACCGTCTACGAGGAGACCGGCTACGGCCTGGCGGGGATCGCCGGAGAGAGCCGCTCCGGCGACGCCAACGGGCAGTACATCCGCGTGATCGGCGGGGGCGGGCTGAACACCGTCACGATCCCGAACCTGACCACGGGCGAGCAGACCGCGGGGGTCACGCCGCTGCCCCTGCAGGGAGCGATGCCGACGCTCGACGCCTCACGGAAGACGCGCTTCCGGCCGGGGGCGCCGTGCGAGAACCAGGACCCGCCCGACCTGCGCGCCGTCCCCGGCCCGGCCCCGCGGCAGCAGACGATCGCGGCCGGGGCGGCCCCGAGCAGCGGGCCGGCGGCGGAGATCGGCGAGGACGCGGCCGCGGCGGTGCGCGGCT
>CAZARJ010000232.1:0-3519 GCA_964487515.1 uncultured Conexibacteraceae bacterium
CGCACCGTGGTCAGCGGCGGGTTGAACCACTCCGCGAACGGCATGTCGTTGAAGCCGACCACCGAGATCTGCCGCGGGCAGTCGATCCCGCGCGCGGCGAAGGCGTCGTAGCAGCCGAGCGCCATCAGGTCGTTGCCGGCCACGATCGCGGTCACGCCGGGGTGGCGATCGAGCAGCTCGTGGCAGAGCCGCGCGCCCTCGCCAACCACGAACGCCTCCCCGGAGAGGATCAGCTCCGGGTCCGGCTCGAGCCCCGAGGCGCGCATCGCCTCGGCGAACCCGACGCGCCGGTTGTGGCCGGTGGAGAGCTGCTCGGGGCCGGCGAGGTGGGCGATGCGCCGGTGCCCGAGCTCCGCGAGGTGCTCGACCGCCAGCCGCGCGCCGGCGCGGTCGTCGCCGACGACGGCGGGGATCGGCGAGCCCTCCAGGCGCCGGTTGATCAGCACCATGGGCACCCCGAGCTCCTCCCCCTCGGCCAGCGGACCGCGGTCCTGGCGCGCGGTGGCCGCGATGAAGCCGTCGACCTGGCGGGCCCGCAGCGTCTCGAGGTCGGAGCGCTCGCGGTCGGGGTCGTTGTCGGTGTTGGCGATCAGCGCCGTGTAGGAGGCGGCGCGCAGCGTGTCCTGGATCCCGCGCACGATCGGCGGGAAGAGCGGGTTGGTGAGATCCGGGATCAGCAGCCCGACGATGTAGGAGCGGTTCGTCTTCAGGCTCCGGGCGACCGGGTTGGGCACGTAGCCGAGCCGCTCGGCGCATGCCAGGACGCGCTCCACCGTGGCCTCGCTGACCATGCTCCGCGTCTCGGCGTTCAGGGCGCGCGAGGCGGTCCCGGGATGGACCCCGGCGGCGCGGGCGACGTCCTTCAAGGTCACCGGCCCCGCGGGGCGGCTCCGGCTGGGGCTCTGGCTCGGGCTCATCGGAATCGGGTGGCTGGCGCGGTGCGGGCAGTATGGCGGACGCACGCGGACGGATCGGCGCCGCGAGGCCCCCGGCGGCCCCTCCGCGGAACCCCCGCCGGGGGCCGCGAACCCGGTACTCTGCGCGACCTCCCGGGCCCGATCGGGGCGGTCGCGATTAGTTTCGGCGCTGTCGCCCGTCTCTACTCCAGCATGACACCGATACCGGCCCTGAGCGAAACCCCCACGAAGGAACCAGAGACGATGCAGCAAGCGAGCGCGCGGGCGGACGGCGACGTCGCGATCTCCGCGACCGGCCTGGTCAAGTCGTTCGGCGATGTCCGGGCCCTCGACGGGCTGGACCTGGAGGCCCGGCGCGGCACCGTGCTCGGCGTCCTCGGACCGAACGGCGCCGGCAAGACGACGGCGGTCCGGGTCCTGACCACCCTGCTCGCCCCCGACTCGGGCCAGGCGCGCGTCGCCGGGCTGGACGTGATCGCCGACGCGCCGCGCCTGCGCTCCCAGATCGGGCTCGCGGGCCAGTACGCGGCGGTGGACGAGAACCTGACCGGGATCGAGAACCTGACCATGGTCGGGCGCCTCTACGGCATGAGCCGGAGCGCGGCGCGCGCCCGCGCCACGGAGCTGCTGGGCCGCTTCCAGCTCGACGACGCGGCGAAGCGGATCGCGAAGACCTACTCCGGCGGCATGCGCAGGCGGCTCGACCTCGGCGCCGCCCTGGTCGCGCAGCCGCCGGTGCTCTTCCTCGACGAGCCGACCACCGGCCTCGACCCGCGCAGCCGCCTCGGGCTCTGGGAGACGATCGAGGAGCTGGTCGGCGAGGGCACGACCGTACTGCTCACGACCCAGTACCTGGAGGAGGCCGATCGCCTCGCGGACCGGATCGTCGTCATCGATCACGGGCGGGCGATAGCCGACGGGACCGCCGAGCAGCTCAAGGGCCGGATCGGGGGCCTCAGCCTCGAGGTCCAGCTCAGCGACCCGGCCGACACCGACCGGGCGCGGGAGGCGCTGGCGCCGCTCTCCGACGAGCCGCCCGAGTCCGAGCCGGGCACGGTCCGGATCAGGATCGCCGAGCAGTCCGGCGCGATCATGCATGCGGTCCGCCGCCTCGACCAGGCCGGGGTCGACGCCGACGACGTCGGCATCCGCCGCCCGAGCCTCGACGAGGTCTTCCTCGCGCTGACCGGGCGCGTGCTCAGCTCCGAGGAGCTCGACGGCGAGCCGGCCGGCGAGACCGGGGAGCGGGAGGCGGTCCGGTGAGGCGCCTCGTCGGCGACACCCTGGTGATGGCGGAGCGCAACCTGGTCCGCCTGCCCCGCTCGCCGGACCTGCTGATCGCGTTCACGATCCAGCCGATCATGTTCGTGCTCCTGTTCGCCTACGTGTTCGGCGGCGCGATCTCGACCCCCGGCTACGACTACATCGACTTCCTGATGCCGGGGATCATCGTCCAGAGCATCGCCTTCGGCGGCTTCGTCACCGCGCTCGGCCTCGCCGAGGACCTGACCAAGGGGCTGATCGACCGCTTCCGCTCCCTGCCGACCGCGCGCGCCTCGGTGCTCGCCGGGCGCACGATCGCCGACCTGGTCACGAACGCGCTCTCGATCGTCGTCCTGCTCGGCACCGGCCTGATCATCGGCTTCAACTTCCACGCCTCGGCGATCGAGATCGCCGGCGGGCTGCTCCTGCTGCTGCTCTTCGGCTTCGCCTTCTCGTGGATCTTCGCCCTGATCGGGATGTCGGTCTCGAGCCCGGAGGCGGCGAACGGGATCGGCTTCACGGCGATCTTCCCGCTCACCTTCATCTCCTCCGCCTTCGTCCCGGTCGAGTCGATGCCCACGGTGCTGGAGAAGTTCGCCGAGGTGAACCCGTTCACGAACGTGGTCGACGCGATGCGCGCCCTCTGGCTCGGCGCCCCCGCCGGCGACAGCGTCTGGCTGGCGACCGCCTGGTCGCTGGCGCTGATCGCGATCTTCGCCCCGCTCGCGATCCGCAAGTACCGCAGCACGACCAGCGGCTGAGCCGCCCCCGGCCCGGCGACGAACCCGACTTTTTCACTACCCAGGACATAAAAGTTCGGGTTCGTTTCCGGGGGTCCCGGTTCGCGGCTCGCGCGGGCTCAGCGGACGGGCTGGTAGCGGCGGCGGTAGAGGATGTAGGGGCGGCCGATGTACTGGAGCGGGATGCTCCAGGCGTGGACCAGGCGGCTGAAGGGGAAGGCGGCCCAGAAGGCCCAGGCGAGGATCGCGTGCAGCTGGTAGATGAAGGGGGCGCCGGTCGCGGCGCTCACGTCGGGCTGGAAGTAGAAGAGCGACTGCCACCAGGGGCTGATCGTCTCCCGGTAGTTGTGCGGGTCGGAGGTGAACAGCGTGTAGGCGAAGGTCATCCAGCAGCCGAGCACGATCAGGGCCGTGAGCAGCGTGTAGGTGAGCATGTCCATGCGCGACGTCGTCTGCCGCACGCGGGGGCTCGTCGCGCGCCGGTAGAGCAGCCCGAGGAGGCCGATCAGGGTCGCCGCCCCGGCGAGCCCGCCGGCGACCCCGGCGAACCAGCGGTAGAAGCTCTCCGAGATCCCGACCGCCTCGGTCAGCGACTCGGG
>CAZARJ010000233.1:0-3516 GCA_964487515.1 uncultured Conexibacteraceae bacterium
CGCGCCGCCTGCGAGGGGTCCGGTGCCCTGCTCGTCTTCGACGAGATCCAGACCGGGATGGGGCGGACCGGCGAGCTCTGGGCCTACCAGGGCCTGGACGTCAGGCCGGACGTCCTGACCGCGGCCAAGGCGCTGGGCGGCGGCCTGCCTGTCGGGGCCTGCGTGATCGCCCCGAGCGTCGGCGATGGGCTGACCCCGGGCGATCACGGCTCGACCTTCGGCGGGGGCCCGATCGCCGCCCGGGCGGCGCTGGCGGCGCTCGAGGTGCTCTCCGAGCCCGCGCTGCTGGCGAACGTGCGCGAGCGGGGAGCGCAGCTCCGCGAGGGGCTCGCCGGGCATCCGGCGGTCCGCGAGGTGCGCGGCCGCGGTCTGCTGGTCGGGGTCGGCCTGGCGGCGGGGGTGGATTCGCCGGCCGTCGCGGCCGCCGCGCTCGAGCGCGGGCTGGTGGTGAACGCGCCGAATCCGGAGACGATCCGCCTGCTGCCGCCGCTCGTGATCGGCGAGGGCGATCTCGCGCAAGGGATCGACCGCCTGCGGGATGCGCTCGGCGCTGTCTGACAGCGTCCCTAAACTGCGGCCCGATGAACGAGGATCCGACTCGGGTCATGCCGCCGGACGATGACGACGACTGGCATCGCCGCCGGCACCAGGAGGACATCGAGCGCGATCACCGGCGCTCGCTGGGCCATCACGGCGAGGGTCCGGGGGGCGGAGGCCCGCGGCTCGGCATGATCCTCGGGATCGCCGTGATCATCGGCCTGCTGGTCGCGGTCATCGCGCTCGCCTCCGGCGGCGGGGAGGAGGAGCCCACCACGACCGTGCCGACGACCACGAACGAGCCGACGACGACGACGCGGACGCCGACCACGACCACGCGGCGGACCACGACCACCGACGACACGACCACGACGCCGACGACGACCACCACGCCGACGACGACCACTCCGCCCGACAACGGCGGCGGTGACGTGCCCCCGCCGCCCGACGACAGCGGCAACAACCCGCCGAGCGGCGGCAGCGGGCCCGGCGGGGGTGGCGGCGGCGGCAGCGGCGGAGGATCCGGCGGGATCACGCCCTGAGGGGGCCGCCCGATCCCGCGTCGGGTCGCGTCCGGCACGCCTTTTCGATGTCGCGATTTCGACCCGAGCTGATCCCCGGCCTGCTCGCCGTCGCCGTCTTCGTCGCCTGGGCGGCCGCCGGGGGCGGCTTCGCGCCGACGAGCTGGTACCCGGGCACGCTGTTTCTGCTCGGGCTTCTGGTCGTCGTCGCGATCGCCTACCGACGGCGGCTGCCGCAGCTGTCGACCCCGCACCGGCTCGCGCTCGTCGCCCTCGCCCTCTACTGCGCCTGGACGTTCGTCTCGATCGCCTGGGCCGACGTGCAGGGGATCGCCTGGGACGGCGCCAACCGGACGTTGCTCTACCTGGTCGTCTTCGCGCTCTTCTCGGCCACGACCTGGCGCCCGGCCACCGCCGCGATCGTGCTCGGCGCCTACGCCATCGGCATCGCCGGCGTGGCGCTCGCGACGATGGTCGACGTGACCGGCTCCGCCGACTCGGCGCTGGCGTTCATTGACGGCCGGCTCGCCGAGCCGACCGGGTATCCGAACGCCGTCGCCGCGCTGTTCGTGGGCGGGTTCTGGCCCGCCGCGTTCCTGGCCGCGCGGCGCGAGGTTCCCTGGCAGCTACGCGGGATCCTGCTCGCCGCGGCGGCGCTGCTTCTTCAGGTCGCGCTGCTGCCGCAGAGCCGCGGGGCCCTGCTCGTCTTCCCGCTCGCCCTGCTGATCTTCCTCGTGCTCGCGCCCGGTCGCCTGCGCGTGGGGTTCGTCCTTCTCGCCGCGCTCGGCGCGACCGCCCTCGCGGCGCCGGCGATCATCGATGTCTATTCGGCGATCGAGGACGGGCGGGATCTCGCTGCCGCCCTCGCCGACGCCTGGCGCGCAATGGCCATCTCCACGGTCGGGCTCGCGATGCTCGGAACCTTCGCCGCCTTTCTCGACCGCACCTTCAGCGCGCCGCCGCGGCTCGCGAGAGCAACAGGATGGGGCCTCGGGGCGCTGGCCGGCCTCGGGACGGCCGTCGCCGTCGTGCTCGCCCTGCTCGCGATCGGCAACCCGGTCGGCTGGGCGGGCGATCGGTGGGACGACTTCAAGGGCGGCTACGAGTCGACGGACTTCGCGACCTCGCGCTTCAGCGGCGATCTGGGCAGCAACCGCTACGACTTCTGGCGCGTCGGCATCGGTGAGCTGGCCGACTCGCCCGTGGGGGGAGATGGCGTCGACAACTTCGCCGTCGCCTACCTGCGGGAGCGCGACAGCCACGAGGAGCCGCTCTATCCGCACAGCCTCGCGATCAGGGTCTTGGCCGGAGGAGGAATCGTGGGTGCCCTGATGCTCGGCGTCGCATTGCTCGCCGCCGCCGCCGCCGCGTTCAGAGCGCAGCGGGAGGGAGGCTTCGCCTGGGGGCTCTCAGCGGTCGGGCTGGCCGCCTACGGGTACTGGTTCCTGCACGGGTTGGGCGACTGGCTCTGGTCCTTCCCGGGCCTGAGCGCGCCGGTCTTCGCCTGGCTCGCGATCGGAGCCGCGCTCGGCGGTTCCCGCGGGGCGCGCGAGCCCGGGCCCAGGCGGCTCCCGGCGTTCCTGCCCGTCGTGCTCGGGGCGGTCGTCGCCGCGGCCGCGGCCGCCTCGCTCGCCTTCCCATGGGCGGCAGCGCGCGATGTCGACATCGCGGCCTCGGGCTGGCGCGGTCACCCGACGGCGGCATTCGACCGCCTCGATCGCGCCCACGGCCTGAACCCGCTCAGTACCAGGGCCGACGAGACGGCGGGCGCGATCGCCTCGCAGCTCGGCGACCGGGACCTGGTCCGCCACTACTTCGCGCGCGTGGCGGAGCGCGACCCCCACAGCTGGTACGCGCAGCTCGAGCTGGCAACCGTCGCCGCCCTCGGCGGGCGGACCCCGGAGGCGTTACGCCGGCTCGACGATGCACGGAGGATCAACCCGCGCGAGCCGCTCCTTCGGCGGGCCGCACGCCGGATCAGGGGTGCAAACCCGTTGACCTTGCGGGCCATCGACCGGGCGCTTCTCGATAAGGTCTGCGCCAAGGTCGGGAGGACCAAGCAGACGCAGCAGTGCTGACTCGGGGCGCTGCTGGGCTTCAGCTTGCACGGATCGCTTGCCCAAACGGGCGTTTTCTGTCAGGATGCCGAGGCAACCCGGGGTGGTCGTGTGAAATCACGACGTCAGGCGCAACCTGTAACGGACTCGGGTAGCAGCGCCAGGCGCCTCGCGCGACAAACAGCGGATGGATCGAAACGAGGAAAGATGGATCGAAGGAAGAAGTTGAGGTTCGCGGTCGGTACGGCCGTGGCGGCGCTTGCACTCATGCTCGCGCCCGCCGCAATGGCACAGAACTCCTCCGCGGAGACATACGCAGGCCAGGGCGGCGAAGTCGCGCTGGTAGGTAACAGCGATGACCCCGGAAGCGGCACGGCATCTGTCGCGGCCGATAGCAGCAG
>CAZARJ010000234.1:0-3506 GCA_964487515.1 uncultured Conexibacteraceae bacterium
CCGCCGCGAGCAGCTCGCCCCGGTAGCGGCCCTGGCCGCCGATCCGCAGCGTCGCGCCGGCGGGCTTGGCGACCAGCTTGCGGCCGCAGCCCGCGATCCGCTTGCCGTTGCCGCGCCGCAGCTGCACCCGGCCGCCTCGCAGCGCCGCCCGGTACGCGCGCGCGGGCTTCAGATCGTGGCCGCAGGCGCGGCGCGAGCCTCGGAACCGCACCCCACCGGCCTCGGCCCCGAGCAGGACGCGCAGCGTGCGCCCCGCCCGCACCATGCCGACCTTGGTGCCGCGGTAGTAGTGGGTGGCGATCGCCCGGTAGCCGCGCCCGTGCTTGGCCAGCCCGTAGGCGCCCCACTGGCTGAGCCCGACGCCATGCCCGTACCCGTGGCCGACGATCACGTAGCTCGCCCGCGCCTCGGCACCGGCGGGCGCGATCAGGATCGCGGCAAGGACGACGAGCGCCGCAGACGCGGCGAGCGCCCGGCGGATGCCGTGGTGGAGGCCTGATGATGTGCAGCGGCTGGGCATCGACTACGGCTGTCGGTCGCAGGATCCGCGATGCATCTCGCGGTCAATCTGGGACTCAGTTCGACATCAACCGCAAACCGCCCTGCCACGCCGAGTTGCGCCCCCGCGCCCTCGCAGCCGATCTCGCACCCGCGGGCCGTCGCGGGCGCCCTCGCCGCCCAGGGCAGGTCGCGGCGGCGCCGCCCGAGCATCTGCAGGAGTCCCGCGCCCGGCTGGGACCGCGGCGGCGGCGGTCCCTCGCGACTGCGGCTCAGCGCTTGCCGCAGGCGGCCTTGATCTTCACGGCCCGCTTGACCCGCTTGCCCGACTGGGCGACGAGGCGCTGCTTGGCGCGTCGCAGCTTGCGGTCGGCACAGACGTCCCGCCGGTTGACCAGCAGGCTCTTCTTGCCACCATCCAGGCTCAGCTCGAGCTTGGCGAGAGACGCGTCGGGAACGCGGTTGAACGCGATGCGGGCGCGCCGCTCAGCGGCGCTGAGCCTGGCCCGCAGATCGATGTCGAAGGCTCCGCCCAGATCCAGGCCGAGCCCGACATGCCCGCGCTTGCCGCTGATCAGGTACACGTCGCCGCGCAGCGTCGAGCCGAGCAGCGACTTCACCGTCGCCGCGCCGACCCGGCTGCGCTTACCGCAGTCATCGGCCGCGTAGCGGGCCACCGTGCAGGCTCGCCGGAGGGCTGCGCGGTCGAGCGCCACGCCCGGCAGTGCGAGCTTGGCCCGCTTCAGGTTCGCGTCGCCGGCCCGGGTCCGCAAGTTGGCCTCGAGCCCGGGACGCCCGCGCTTCCCGGTCGCCTGCTTGCCCACGTAGCGCAGGCTCAGCTTCGGCCTGAAGCCGAGATCGCGGCAGCCCGCCACCTGGAAGCGGTAGCTGGGCTCAGCGGACGCGCCGCTCGCGCCCCGGACCACGGCGCCGATCCGGTCGGGCGCGCAGCTCGTCGGCCCCCTCAGGAGCCCGGGGCGGTCGAGCGCCAGCTCCAGGCGCCGAAGGCGCAGCGGCACGCCCCCCAGCGACCGCGGGATCGGATCGGTGACGACGCGCAGGTGGGCGTCGCGCGGGTCGACGTGGACGGCCGCGCGCACGACGAGCTCGCCGAGATCGAGGACCCCGGCGCGGACGGGCAGCACGATCGCCAGCGACAGCGGCGCTCCGTCGTAGGGGCCGGCCAGATGCACCGCGCCGCCGCGACTCGCGAGCGGGCTCGAACCCGCGCCGGCCCTGATCGAGGCCGAGCCGACGCGGGAGCGCTCCGCGCAGTCGCCGGCCGCGGCGGCCGCATCGGCGCAGAGCGGTACGTCGCCGAGCCGCGCCGCCACGCCGGCGGGCAGGTCGGCGGCGATCGCCGCGATCTCCTGCTCGCCGTCGCCGCGGGAGACGCGCAGGATGAAGTCGCTGCTGCTGCCGGCCGTGGGATCGAGCAGGCCCGACACCAGTCCCGGATCGAAGGGACGCTCGGACCTGGTCGCGGCGCAGTCCGACCCGCCGGGGCCGGAGTCGATCTCGAACGAGTCGTCCGCCTCGACCGGCGAGTTGCCGCTCCACGGGTCGAGCATCGCCGAGGTCCGCTTCACCCCGCAGGTGACGGGCGTCGCAAACGGCGCCCGCGGCCCGCCGAAGAAGCGCAGGCGGAGCTCGGAGATCGGCAGCTGGGGCACGTCCGCGAGCGCGATCGTGACCCGGCCGGAATCCGGGTCGGTGCGGATCTCACCGGCGACCTTGACCTGCACGCCCTCCCCTCCCGCAGCCACATAGACCCCGAGCGGTCCGCCCGGGGAGGCATCCTCCGCCTCGGCGAGGTAGACGCCGCCCTCGAGCCGCTCGCCCAGCATCGGGCTTTCGATGAGCGCCGCGCCGAGCTTGGCGGCGTCCGGGCAGGCGGCAGGCGCGCTGCTGCCGAGCCCGATCTCCGCCGCCGAGCACGCGCTGCGCCCATCCGCCATCGCCGGGTTGAGCGAACTGCCCGGGGGCAGCCTCACCGCAGCGTCCCGCAGCTGCGACGGCGCCAGCGTGATCGGATCGAGCGCATCCTGCCGCGCCATCTTCAGGCTGATGCTCAGGCCGCCCGGCGAATCGGCAGCCGAGGTGCCGGGCGCCACGTCAGCGTCCGCCTCGAACCCGAGCTTCGCGCAGCCCGTCGCGCCGATCGGATCCTCGAGGAGGAGGGTCTCGCGATCGTCGGGGTACTGCCAGGAGCTCCCCCGCAGCACGGTGGTCAGTGGCCCGCTGCACGAGACCGGATTGGTCAGGAACGCGTTCGCGGAGCCCTGGAAGTCGGGGATGTGGTCGGCCGGGATCCCCCAGAGCGACATCGAGGTCGTCTCGAGCGCGAGAACCTGTGACCTGTTGAGCTCGGTCAGCCGCAGGCCACCGTCCGCCCGCATGGTGACGTGGATGTACCTGACCAGGATGAAGTCGCGGACTCCGAGCAGCGCGATCTCTCCCGGCCCCGGAACGAGGTTGAAGATCGGACTCGTATTGATCACCCCATCCGCCTGGCCGACCTGAGTGCTCGCAGGGCAACCGCCCGCCATGTCGAGGTTGAACTGCTCGTGGGTGCAGCGCGGGGCGGCCTCGGGATTGATGCGGAAGCCGGCCGGCAGATCGATCGACGTGGTCCGCGGGTTCTCGTCCATGACCGTGACGCCATCTTCGATGCGGTGCACGAACTCCATCTCGGTTCGCAGCTCGAACGGGTGACCGCCCGCCTGCGTGTATGGATCCCCGTTCCGGTCGACGACCTGCGCCGAGAACGACTGAAGCAGGGTGTTCTCGGCGCTCGCCGCCGGCGGCGCGAGCAGCAGCGCCAGCGCCAGGATCGCCCCTGCGGCGCCGAAGCGCCGGCCCCGCCGGGCTCCCAGCCCTCTCATCGCCCCGCCCTCCGCTCGCAGCTGGCAAGTCGTCGCCCGAGGGCGTGGGCCCGGCGGGCGGCGCGGCGCTCGTCCCGGCGCGCGCGGCGGGCGCGGCGCTGCGCTCGATCGGCCTTTCGCTCG